>JANYLF010000030.1 GCA_025357995.1 Acidimicrobiia bacterium
TACCCGTCACCGCACCGTCGGCCGCGAGGTAACGATCACCGAGCCCCGCGTCCATGTGATCGGCGAGCATCCCGTATTCGACCCATGTGCCGGGGTCGAGGAGAAGCTCGAGGCGATGGCGAACGGTGAGCTTTCCGAGCGAAATCTGGCGCTCCACGAACTGCTCGCCACCCATGCCGAGCGCCTTGGTCCGGCGCTGCGCGAGGTCGTCGACCAACGGCCCCCACTCGTGCACGTTCCCGCCACCCGTCGACTTCACTGGCTCGCTCATCTCATCCCCTCATGGCCCTGTGGACCTGGCGCGGGCGTGAGGCTACGTGGTGACCAGCTCGTCGATCGCGGCGGCGAGCGCCTCCGGTCGAAATCCCTCAGGGCCCAACTCACCCTGGAACGCGATCGTTCCGCCGCGGTCGATGAGGTACAGCCGGTCCGGAAGCGCGCCGTAGGCATTCGCGACGGCGTTGTCCATCGCGTCGATGACCACCGGCATCTCGATCTGGAGGTTGAGCACACACGCGGTGGCAACCTGTTCCCGCTCGTCGAAAGTGGTCGGCTGTGCGAACTTCACGTCGTCCTCGACGTTCGGTGTCACCTGCCAACCGTCGGTCGGATGGATCTCGGCGATGTACACGACCGCGAACGCGACCCGGTCGCGGTGTGCGCGCCACAGGTCGTGCAGTGCACCCAACTGGGCACGGAACGGTGGTCAGGTATAAGAGCCGAAGATCAAGGCGACGGGTTGGTTCGCGGCCACTTCGGCGAGGTGGAACCGCGTGGTGGTCTCCACCTTCCGACCGCTGGAGAAGTCGTACTGCACCAGCGCGAAATCGAAGCACGGCCCACCTTCGCTCACCTCGGGAATCGCGAGTGTGAGGAACTCCGGATCCGCGAACGCTTCCGCGAACGTCATCACGCTGTCGGCAGGCGTGATATCGGCATACGGCTCGTCTGCTGCCACTCCACCAGCCTACGTGCGCGCGGTCCGTCGTACGCTCGATGGCATGGGAACGCTGGATGGGCGCGTCGCGGTCGTGACCGGGGTGAGTCGCCGGGCCGGGATCGGGTTCGCGCTCGCGGCGCGACTCCTGGCCGAACGGGCGTCGGTGTTCGTACAGTCGTGGACCACGCACGACGTGGATCAACCGTGGGGCGCGGATCCTGGCGGTGTCGACGCCGTCGTCGCCGCGTTGGGTTTACCGGATCGAGTCGGTCACCTCGCGCTCGACCTGGCGGACGCGGACGCGGCGGCCCAAGTCGTCGCCGCGGCTCGGGCGCGCTTCGGCACCGTCGACGTGCTGATCGCCAATCACGCGCGGAGTTCGCAGCAATCGTTGGAATCGTTGACCGCGGCGGAGCTCGACGCATCGTGGGCCGTGAACGCCCGGGCGACTCTGCTCTTGGTCCAAGCGTTCGCGGCACAGCACGACGACGCTCGCCGCGACGGTCGGGTCGTGCTGTTCACATCGGGCCAACACCTCGCACCCATGAGCGACGAGCTTCCGTACGCGGTGAGCAAGGGCGCGATTCATCAGATGACACGCTCGCTCGCAGACCATCTTGCGGCTCGTGGCATCACGGTGAACGCGGTCAACCCCGGGCCAACGGATACCGGCTGGGCCACACAGGATCTCACCGAGGTCGTCGAGCAGTCCATGCCGTTCGGGCGGTGGGGCTCACCGACTGATGTCGCGAACGTGGTGGCATTCCTCGTCTCCGACGATGGCGCGTGGATCACGGGTCAGGTCATCGACTCCGAAGGCGGCTTCCGACGGACTGTGGCGGAGTCGAGCCGCGACCTCCTCGACCGGATGTCCACCGGGGAGTAGCCCAGCCTCCGCGGCGAGTGTCGGGTTCCGTACACCACCACAGAGCGGAACGGTTAGCGACCCTTCCAGACAGGAGCGCGCTTCTCCGCGAACGCGGCGACACCTTCAGCCGCGTCTTCGGATTGCGTGTGGACGGTGAGCATGCCCTGCAGGTAGTCGAGCGCTGGATCGGCGTCCATCTCGAGGACTCTGTAGAACGCGTCGCGCCCCCAGCGCAACACCAACGGCGATTTGGACGCCAACGACGTTGCGAACTCGTCGACCGCAGTGTCCAGATCGGCGACAGGAACCACCCGATTCACGAACCCGATGCGCAGGGCTTCGTCGGCACTCACCCGCCGACCGGTCATCTGCAGCTCCAACACCGTCTTCGGCGGCATCGAACGCAACATCGGAACAGTGATCATGTACGGCCACAAACCCACGTTCACCTCGGGCGTGCCGAACTGCGCGTCGTCCGCCGCGATCAACACGTCGCACGCGAGCGCGAGCCCGAATCCACCAGCCAACGCGAAGCCGCGTACGCGAGCGATGATCGGTTTACCGAGCGCCCACATCTCGCGGAACAAGTCGGCGAGGAGCCCACGGCCGTCGTACGCGCCGGCCGCACCAGCGTTGTCGGCGATCCCACCCAGGTCCGCGCCGGCGCAGAAGGCCTTGTCACCCGCTCCCGTCAGCACCACGACTCGCACCTCGGCATCGGCCTTGGCCGCACCGATCGCGTCCCGCAGGCCCTGCATCACCCCATACGACATGGAGTTGCGGCGCTCGGGTCGGTTGATCGTGACACGCGCGATCGCGCCGTCGACCTCGTACAGAACTTCGGAGTCAGCCATCGGCGCCGCAGCCTATGGGTTTGTGTACCGTGCAATCATGCTCGCCTACCTGATTGCGATCGCCGTTGCGGTCGCCGTCGTAGGCCTCACCAACGGCAGCTTCACCCGCCTCACCGAAGTGAGGTTCTCCCGGGCATGGCTGCTGGCCACCGGGCTGGGCATTCAGATCCTCTTGAACGTGATCGACATCCCCACGGCTCGCCTCGAAGACGTCGGGATCGCGCTCCTCCTGCTGTCGTACGTGGCGGTGCTCGGGTTCGTCGCGTCGAATATCAAGACCCGTGGCATGGCGGTCGTCGGCGCCGGTATCGCGCTGAACGCGGCGGTCATCGCGCTCAACCTCGGCATGCCGTATCACGTGGTCGACGGCATCCCGCGAGAAACCACGATCAAGCATCGTCCGGAACGAGCGAGCGACGTCTTGCCCATCTTGTCGGATCGATTCGCGTACGGGTCACCACTGCGCGCGGCAATCTCGATCGGGGATCTCGTGCTCTTCGTCGGACTCGTCGACGTCGGGTAC
>JANYLF010000076.1 GCA_025357995.1 Acidimicrobiia bacterium
GAGAACATCAGCGACACGCTCGCCAAGGGCACGCGCATCATCGTCAACGGTCGGCTCGAGCAGCGCTCGTGGGAGACCGATCAGGGCGAGAAGAAGAGCGTGGTGGAGATCGTGGCCGACGAGATCGGTCCGAGCCTGCGCTGGGCCACGGCCGAGGTGAAGCGTTCCGAGCGTCGCAGTGGCGGCGGTGGCGGCGGCGACTTCGGCGGCGGCGGCGGCGGCGGTCGCCCGTCGGAGAACGCCCCGAGTGGTTCGAGTAACGCGCCGAGTGCCCCGTCGGGTGGCGGCGATGACGGCTTCGACGAAGAGCCCTTCTAGGGCGAGAGGAACAACACGATGGCACGAGACCGCGAACAACGCCGGAAAGGACCCGCCAACGATCGGCGGCGGGTCCAGAAGAAGAAGGTGTCGATCCTCACCCAGGACAAGATCGATTGGGTCGACTACAAGGACGTCAACCTGCTTCGCCGGTTCATGTCCGAGCGCGCCAAGATCCGCGCCCGGCGCGTGACGGGCAACAATGCACAGCAACAGCGTGAGATCGCCAAGGCGATCCGCATCGCGCGCGAGATGGCGTTGCTGCCCTACAGCGTCCGTCAGGTCACGCAACGCAGCCGGAGTGGTCGACGCGACCGCGACCGGTTGGACCCGACCGCGCCGATGCCGACTCCGGACGCACCACCGCCCACTGTCGGCGAGGGCGACGTCGAGCTGCCCGAGGGCGTCACCCTCGAGGCGGTCGAGATCGACGCGGTGATCGTGCCCGTGATCGAGCCCGTGATGGAGCCGGAGTCGAGTTCGGGTGGCGACGAGACGGAAGTGAGCGAAGCATGAAGATCGTGCTGCGGTCCGACGTCGACACGTTGGGCAAGAAGGGTGACCTCCTCGATGTCGCCCCCGGATACGCCCGCAACTACCTCGTGCCTCGCGGGCTCGCGATCTTCGCGACCAAGGGCGCCGAGAAGCAGGCCGCATCGATGCGTCGGAGTCGCGAGGTACGCGACTCTCGCGAGCGTGAGAGCGCGCAAGCACTCGCGGCTCGGCTCGCGTCCGTGCCGGTGCAGGTCCCGGCGCGTGCCGGTGAGGGTGGCAAGTTGTTCGGGTCGGTGACCGCGGCGGATGTCGCGGCCGCGATTCACGCGACGACGGGTGTGGAAATCGATCGACGCAAGGTCAACCTTGCGGAGCCGCTCAAGGCCCTCGGCCCGGCCGAGGTCGAGATCACGTTGCACAGCGCCGTTCGTGTTGCAGTGATGATCGAGGTCGTCGCCAGCTGAGGTGACATTCCGAGCACTACTGGAAACGGTCCGCCCCGTGGGGCGGACCGTTTCGCGTGGCGCGCCGACCCATCCGCGGTCGATGTCGCACCCCGCGCTCACAATGGACTCGTCCACAGCCCTGTGGACAAACCGAGCCCGCTATCCCCAGGTAATTCACACAAGTTCGATGGGTTGTCCACTTCCAACCCACAGGGCATCGATGTGATGATGAACCGGGGTTCGTCGGGGGTGGAGAAGGTTTCGCGTGGTGCAGACGAGTGAGGTTGCGGTCCGACCGCCAATGTCCAGCGGACGGATCCCCCCACACAACCTCGAAGCCGAGGAATCGCTGCTCGGCGCGATGTTGATCTCGCGCGATGCGATTACCGCCGCGGTCGAGGCGAGGGTCGACGCGAGCGACTTCTACAAGCCCGCCCACGGCCACGTGTTCGATGCAGTCTGGTCGCTCTACGAGCAGGGCGAGCCGGTCGATCCGGTGACCGTGGCCGAAGAGCTGCGCCGTGCAAACCTGCTCGAAGCACTGGGTGGCAAGGGCCTCCTCCTGCAACTTCAGGCCGCGACTCCGGCGTCGGCGAATGCCGGCCACTACGCGCGCATCGTCGGCGACCTCGCCTTGCTGCGCCGATTGATCACGGTGTCGGGTGAGATTGCGGAGAGCGCGTACGGCCAACCCGACGACGTCACCGAGACCGTCGACCGCGCCGAGGCGATGGTCTTCGAGGTTGCCGAGAAGCGGATCTCCGATTCGCTGGTGAAGTTGTTCGACTCGGTGACCGAAACCGTCGATCAACTCGAGCAGATGTACGGGAACGATGGCGTGGTGACGGGCGTGCCCACGGGCTACGTCGACCTCGACCAACAGCTGCTCGGACTCCAGCCGTCGAACCTCATCATTCTCGCGGCGCGCCCCGGCGCGGGCAAAACCGCGTTCATGCTCGGCGCGGCGGCAAACGTGGCGATGGAGAGCCGTCGGCCGGTGCTGTTCTTCTCGATGGAGATGGGTGCGGTCGAGCTCACGAAGCGCATGCTCTCGGCCGAGGCCCGGGTCGACGCCCGCAAGCTCCAGACGGGCAACCTCACGGACGGGGACTGGAGCCGACTCAACCCCGCGATCAGCCACCTCGGGGAAGCACCGTTGTTCCTCGACGACAATCCGCACTGCACCGTGATGGAAATGCGAGCGAAGGCGCGCCGGATCAAGGCGCGCTACGGCGACCTCGGGCTCGTGGTCGTCGACTATCTGCAGCTGATGAGTTCACCCCGACGGGCCGAGAACCGCCAGGTCGAGGTCTCGGAGCTGTCGCGGGGCCTCAAGATCCTCGCTCGCGAGCTCGAGTGCCCCGTCCTTGTCGGCAGTCAGCTCAACCGTCAGCTCGAATACCGCCAGGACAAACGGCCGATGCTCGCCGACCTGCGTGAATCCGGCTCGATCGAACAAGACGCCGACGTCGTGATGTTCATCTACCGAGACGACGTCTACAACCCGGAGTCCGAACAACGCGGCGTAGCGGAGATCATCGTGGCCAAGCACCGAAACGGCCCGACCGGGGTCGCTCGCCTCGCGTTCCTCGACCACATCGTGAAGTTCGCCAACATGGCTGCCACACCCTGAGAGCGGAACGGGACTATCTCGACCAATCCCGGTTGGGGGACGCGGGCGGCATGACGAAGCCCTCGCCGGGGCGCCAGCCCGCGGCGCGGAGGTCTTCGTTCACGTGCGCCATGTTGAGGAGATCCTCCTCGTAGGAGAACTTGCCGTTGCCTGCGTACACGAGCGTGGAATAACCCGACTGCGCGTACGCGGAACCGTCGGCGCGAGTGCCTGGCGAGATCTGGGTCCACTTGATCACCACGGTGTCGCCCTCGATGGCCACGTATTCCACCGGGAACTTCCAATCTTCGAGCCCGCGCATGGATTCGTCGAGGAACTCGCGCAGCGCGGCAATGCCTTCCACTCGCCCCCACGCCGGGTCGATGTACACACAGTCGTCGGTGAAGAAATCTGCGATGCCGGTCCAGCCCCGCTCCTCCCCGGCGTCGATCCGTCGGCGCAGGTCCTGATAGCGCGCCAACGTGGCTTCGATTTCGGGGCGGGGATGCGACACGGGAGGAACTCCTTCGGGCTGGGCTCAGAAGAGCTTGAGCTTCGGATTGTCGTGGGTGCGGAGATCGTCGAGATCGATCTCCACACATTCGATGTTGTGGCTCTCCGCGTAGACGCGCGCCTGCGGTTTGATGCGCGTCGCCACGAACATGCCAAGGGTGGGCGCGAGGCGCGTGTCGAGATCCAGCCGTTCTTGATAGCGAATGAGCTGGTCAACGCCCGTGATCTCACCAATGCGCTTGACCTCGACGGCCACGGCACGACCGTCGCCGGCACGACACAGGAAGTCGATGGGGCCGATGTCAGTCGGGTATTCACGACGCACGAGCGTGAGGTCGTCGCGTAGGGCTTGCACTCGCATCTCGATCAAGGCCTGGAGCTCAGCTTCCACACCGTCCTTTTCGAGCCCAGGGTCGTCGCCGAGATCGATGCTGTGATCGTGATGGATTTCGAGGAGCTCCACCACGAGACGCTCCCCCTTGGGGCTCTCCGCGGTGATCGACCCGGCGGTCGCACGGATCGTGCACGGTGGGCTCATCCAGTTCAGGGGCTTGTACGCGCGGGCGTCGGAGTGGATGGCGATGGACCCATCGGCCTTGAGCACGATGAGGCGGGTGGCCTCTGCGAGGCGAGCCGCGAGCCGGCCCTCGTAGGTGACCGAGCAGCGAGCAACGATGAGACGCACGCGGGGATGTTCGCGCACCGGGAACCGGAGCGCGGCCACGAACGTCTGAGTTTCCGACGAAGGGGGACACCATGCGACGGTGGATCGGAATCGGAATCGTGTTGCTACTCGGGGCAGGCAGCCTGGTCGCGCTGTTGTCGACGGGTCGAGGTGGAAATGGGGGCGAAGCCAAGTCGACCGGACTGGTCGCGCCCACCCATGGGCCCGCCGCCTTCCGGACGGCCACGCCCGCAACCCCGGACTTGGCCAAGACCGACGCGATCGGATCTCCGTCGTCTGCGAGTTCGGCCGGCGGGAGCTCGGCGTCGGCGGTGACACCGACCGCGAATGCACCCGCGTCGCTCGCCGTTCCCAAGTTCGACGCCAAGGTGGTGAAGCGCGCGACGTTGAGCGTCGCCGTCAGCCGGAAGACCTTGAGCCAACGGTTTGCGAGCGCCAACGACGTCGCGGAGCTCCTCGGCGGGTTCATCGAGAGCAGCGACGAATCGCGGGGGCTGGCCACGATCACGATGCGGGTGCCGTCCCCCCGCTTCACGGAGGCGCTGGCGAAGTTGGGCGCGCTGGGTCGAGTGACCGACCGCGCCGAGCGGGGCGACGACGTCACCGCTGCGTTCACCGACCTCGACGCGCGCATCCGCAACCTCGCCGCGCAAGAAGGCGTGCTCCAAGATCTGATGCGCCAAGCCCGGAACATTCCCGACACGATCACGGTGCAGCAACAGCTGTCAGCTGTGCGCCAGGAGATCGAGCAGCTCACCGGTCAGCGCTACCTGCTCGACAACCAGGCCTCGTACGCGACGATCGCGCTCACGCTGCACGTCGAGGGCGCGGCTTCGGCTCCGACTCCGGCGACGCACCGCAACTCGATCGCCCAGGCCTGGCACGACGCGGTCGGTGTGGCCGTGGCGATCATCGGCGGTACGATTGTGGTACTCGGCGCGGTCGTGCCGCTCGCGATCTTGGCCCTCCTGGTCGCGCTGGGGTGGATGGTGGTACGCCGCCGCCGACCCGGGATGAGCCCGGCCGGACTCTGAACCGGGGGCATCGGTAGCCTGCGGGTGTGACGTTCTACGACCAGGTCCTCCGTGAGCTGATCGTCGCATTCGGTGCGGCGTTGCTGGTGGCGAACGGTCTGGCACTCCTCCGGCGCCGTCGCGATGCGCAGTCCCGGACGGTCGTAGCGGGCGCGCGGAGCGGGAAGGCCAAGGGGGCGAGTCGTGTCGCCGTGACCGGTCAGACGCCCGCCGGCGAGTTGGTGCAGGCTCCCATGGCGCGGTCGATTGCCTTCGCCGTGCTCGGCTTCGTGATGATGGTGGCCGGCATCGCCGCACTCACGGCGTAGTGGTTCCCGCCGGGCGTGATGGTGGAGCGGGTGACGAGAATCGAACTCGCGTTCTCAGCTTGGGAAGCTGATGTTCTGCCTCTGAACTACACCCGCAGGGAATCGATGACTATACGCGCCGCGGCCCCGGATCTCTCCGGGGCCGCAGTCGCAATTCCGAGGTGGTTACGGGC
>JANYLF010000096.1 GCA_025357995.1 Acidimicrobiia bacterium
CGAAGCGCGTGCGCTCGCTCGGCGAGAGAGGACGTCGGTCCGCCGGTCGGGTTCGAAGCCGACGGTGAGGTAGAGACCTTGCGCGGCCGGGTTGTCCGGTCTGAAGCAGATCTTGATGCGCAGTACTCCGGCCTCGGCCAGAAGGTCGATGCCGGCGGTGAGGAGGTGGCGGGCAAGTCCCCGTCGCTGGTGGTCGTCTTCGGTGCGCATGGGTTCGACGAGGCCCGTAGCGGTTTCCGGATCGAACCAGAACAACGCGTGCGCCGCGACGCTGTCGCTACTGTCGAGCACGAGCAGGTCGAGGTCGGGGCGATACGACGAAGTTTGACGAAGGCGCGTCTCCACGTCAGGTCCGCTCCGTTTGATCATGTGATGTGGACGCGGCATCGTGTCGACGCGACTGGACAAGCGATAGTCCTCGTGCAGCGGGCTGATCTCCGGTCGAGCGTCCGCAGCCAGCCACGTCTCCACCACGCCGTCTTCCTTGATTGCGAACCCATGGCCGACCAATAGCTCACGCATCACGTCATCGGCACGGTCGACCTCGAGTTCGACCGTGTCAAACCGGGACTCGCCGGCATGGGCAAGCCCACGCTCGATGACATAGGCAACCCAGTCGGGAGTTGCGTCGGGCATGAGGATCGGGTCGAGAGCTATCCGGTCGCCCCAGTCGGTTGCGATCGCCGCAGCTTCGGGACGACCGAGGTGATCGAACCAGAAGAGCTGACCGAGATCGTCGGTTGCGCGCGGGGTGCGCCACCACCACTGCAAGTCGGCAGCTTCATACAACCCGTTCGTGGGGTGCGCACTGCGGACTCGGTGGAGGAGCGCCGTCGCTGCTTCCAAGTAGTGAACACCGACCAGGTGCTGTTCCCGCATTGCTCGCACGGCTCAAACGTACGGCGTCGGGATTGCTCGACCCCATCGGATAACGGTCCCGCAGTTTCGGCCGCGCCTCATTTACATTGCGCGCCATGACAACACGGACGTGGTGTCGCTCGACATGACCCGTCCCGGCTCGGCGGATATCGCCCCTAGATTGCTCACCTCATGAACCCGGCCGACGCGGCACTCATCGTCCTCGCGGGCATTGCGGCGGGGATGATCAACACCGTGGTCGGTTCCGGATCGTTGATCACGTTTCCCACGCTCATCGCGCTCGGGTACCCACCAGTACTCGCGAATGTTTCCAACAACATCGGACTCGTTCCGGGTTCGCTCTCGGGTGCAATCGGCTACCGGCGGGAGCTCCGTGGCCAACGCGAGCGGCTCGCGAGGCTCGTGCCCGCGTCGATTGTCGGTGGTCTGATCGGATCGATCCTGTTGCTGTGGCTGCCGAGCGAGGTGTTCACGACCGTCGTCATCGTCCTGATCATCGTGGCGCTCGTCCTCGTCGTCATGCAGCCACGGCTGTCGCACTGGCTGGCCGCGCGCGGTCACTCGAGCGCGAAGGTCACCGTGCCGCTGTGCCTGATCGTGGGAGGAGCCGGGATCTACGGCGGTTACTTCGGCGCGGCGCAGGGCATCATCCTCATCGCCTCACTCAGCATCTTCTTGGCCGACGATCTGCAACGGCTGAACGCCACGAAGAACGTGCTCGCCATGGTGGTGAACCTGGTCGCGTCGTTCACGTTCATCATCGCGACTCATGTGGACTGGGCCATCGTCGGCTGTATTGCCGCCGGCTCCGTGGTCGGTGGACAACTCGGCGCGACGGTCGGCCGCAAGCTCGACCCTCGCGTCCTGCGCGGTGTGATCGTGGTCGTCGGGCTCTCCGCTCTGATTCGCCTTCTCTGAGGTCTGGCGGCGACCCGAAGGGGTCAGATCGTCGAGAGCGGCGGCACGCCAAACTGCACACTCTTGGTCAGCACGTACTTCGCGAAGAAGGCGTCGTCGGAGTAGACGGCTTCGGTGATGGTAAAGCCGGCGCGTTCGATCATGGGTTCGAGGAGCCACGTGAAGGTGGAGTGCTCGTCGCGGATGTGCTCTTCCAGCTCGCCGCGGTCCCACCCGCTCCCTACGTCGTCACTCCCGGTCGCGCACCAAGCCTCGACGCACACCTCCGCGTCGGCGGGCGAGAAGTTGTAGACCACATCCCAGAGCCGCAGGATCCCGCCGGGGCGCAGCATCGAGTGCAGGCGATGCAGCGCGACGCTCTTCCAGAAATCTGGGAGATGATGCAGCGCGTACCGTGAATAGATCACGTCGGCTGGCGGACCGGCATGGTCGTAGGTGAGGAACCCCGCCTGCACGACCGTGAGGTTCTCGAGCGCCGCGGCCGCGGCCTTGGCTCGCAGCGCGCGCAGCATCACGTCGGACACGTCGACCGCGATCACGCGATCGAACACGCGCGCCGCGGCCACCGAGAACTGGCCGGTACCTGCGCCAATGTCCACGACCGTCGCCCGGTGGTCGAGCCCGAGCGACGTGAGCAGCGCGACCTCATCCGCCGCGTCGGCGTCTTCCTTCTGGTCGTACCGCGCGACATGTTCGGCGTCGAGGTTCTCGCGCCCGGCGGTGGTGAGTTCGTCGAGGAGCCAGCCCGGTCGATGGGGGAGTGCAGTCACGCGGCCAGCGTGCCAGATCGGTGACGTCGGCACGCGGCCATTTGGGCCATCGACCGCGCCCACACGCGAGTCGGCGGCCCCGAGAGGCCGCCGACTCCGTCTTCGAGTTGTAGCGCGGTGCCGCGACCTATTCCGAGGTGATCGCGACGCCCCGTGCGATATTCCAACCCAGCCAGTACGGGCCGTCGATCGGCGGACCCGGCACGTCGGTGCCGCCGTTGCCCGCAATGTCGAAGCCGGAGAGGCCACCGTAACCGTCGAGAACGTAACCGCCGATGCCCTCGGACGCGTCGCGCAGCACGGTGACGCCTTGTGCGATGTTGAAGCCCGGCCAGTACGGTCCGAGCTGAGTAGCGGCGGGCGTGGTCGCGTTGGTGGTGAAGGGATGTATGCCGCCGAACCCGTCGACGACGTACCCGGTGCCGTCGGCGAGCATCGTGACGCCGCGGGCGATGTCCCAGCCCAGCCAGTAGGGAGCGCCGCTCGCGACCGGGACCAGGTTGTTGCCGATCGAGAAGCCGTGGAGACCGCCAAAACCATCCAGGACAAATCCTCCCTTGCCGTCCCGGAGCAACGCGACGTCACGAGCGATATCCCAGCCCTGCCAGTAGGGAGCGCCGCCGATAGTGGGTGGTGTGAACGGCGGGGCGCCGGCCGAGAACAGGTGCAGTCCGCCCCAGCCGTCGACGATGTAGCCCGCTTGGAGGATCGACGGGAACATGTCGACGCCGCGGGCGATGTCCCAACCGAGCCAGTACGGACCGTCGGTTGCCACCGGTGTGGTGCCGGTACTCGTCGCGGTCCGGAATCCGTGCAGTCCGCCGTAGCCGTCGAGCACGAACCCGCGCGCCTTTACCGGGTAGGTGGGCGGCGGCGGAGGGGGCGGCGGCGGGGGAGCTGCGCCCATCGCGACGAAGGGCGTGTACTGATGCGCGGCCGGTGCAAAGTCGTCCGAGAAGGCCGCCGTGCTCCCGAACGGGTTGGTGTCGATCTCCATGCCGAAGATGAGGCTGATCGGCCCGAACCCGCCGAGACAACCGGGATAGAACGACAGGGTGTACCCGCCCGTGCTGCTCCAATCGAACGTGGCATTGCAAAGGTGGTTGAAGCTCGGCGTGGCGTCGGTCACCTCGCCGATCAGGTTCCCGGTGTTTGGATCACGAATGCCGCCCACCAAGAAGTCGGCGTTGGCATCGCCGTTCACATCGATCCCGTGCAGGGTCGCAGACTCTCCACACGTGCCACCGCCGGGATTGATGCAATCCCATTCCGGCGCGGTACGCGGGTCGGTCATCGTCACCGTCTTGAACGCCAACGTGATCGTGGAAGGGTTGTAATACACCGCGTACGCGGTGATGTCGGCGCGGGGATCCGCGTCACCGGTCGCGTCCGTCGCGGCGTACGGCGACGGAACGGTGGCCGCCGCGCTGTGCACCGCGGATGCGTGCAGTCCGGCCTGCATGCTCTGGGCGAGGTGCGAGTTGCGCAGCGAGTGATGCGCGCGAGTGGAGGTGGCCGCGTGCATCGACGCGCCGGCTCCGGGCGTGATCGCGCCGACCATGCCGACGAGTACACCGACCACAAGCGTGAGCCTCAGTTTTCGGTGGTTGCCGCCTCGTACGCGTCGTGCGCGCTCGGTACCGGTGGATTGCACAGTGCACCTGCCTCTCGTCCTGCCACTGATTGGAGCGCCGGACGATAACGACGGCCCGCGTACCTGTCAACGGCGAGGACGATTGAACAGTGCGGACGACCTACTGTCCAAGTTGCGAATATCCATCCGATTCCGACGTTGCATTCCCGCGTATCAGTTGGCCGGCATCATCATGAATCGCATGCAGACGCGCTGACGCGCGGCGCTTGCGCCTCGGCGTCGGCGAGGTGGTGTTCGCATTCATGGAGCGCCTGCGCGGCGACCCACCGCAGGTTCCGCGTGGCCGGGATGGGCCAGGGGTAGAAGATCGGTCGTTCATCGAATTGGTCGGGGAGCGCGTCGAAGGTGCGAGTGAAGATCGCACCGGCCATCTCGATCTCGTTGGCGAGTATCGGGGCGGCGTCGTTCCGGTACAAGCCCAACGCGACGCGCGCGTCCACGTGCATCGGGTGAGGCCGAGGGTGGTCTTCGGCGGCGCCGAGGATGATGCGGTCGCGGAGGTTGAAGAACACGTCGCGCACGTGGCATCCGTACTCGATCATCGACCAGGTGTCCGGCGCGGGCCGCCGCGAGGCCTCGGCGGGGTGGGCGCGCAGGAGGGTTGCGAAGCGCTGCGTGGCCGCGGTGACGCGCGGAGTGATCTCGGCCGACGTCACCGCGTCCCACGCGAACGGGCAGGTCGGGCACGTCTCCATGGTGCGATCCTCGCAGAAGTCGCGGACGTGGAGCTACCGGAGGGGAACCGCTCGGCGCGGCCGGCCGCAGTCGACCGCACCGCGTCAGCAGCTCGTGGTCGCAATCGGCCCGGGTACGCATTCGAGCCACAGCGCCACGTCGAGGGTGGTGGCCCCGAACCCCACGATCTGACCGACGCGAGGGTCGTACGTGAGGTTCATGCCGTTGTTCACCTGGATGTTGTTCGCCACGACGGATCCATGGAACTCGGCGCTGTTCTTGAACGCGACCGGCCCGTTGGGGGCGTAGAGCAGCACCCCTACGTTGTCACCGGTCGAGAGGCTTCCGCTGCGCATGTCGAAGTTGTTCTTGAATCCGATGGCGCAATCGGACGGGTTGCCACCGGTCGTGGTGCATGTGGACGCCGACGCGGTGTACCAGGAGGCGAGCACGATCGTGGTGTCGGCGCTGACCGTTGCGTCGAGTCCTCCCGACGCGTCGATGGGCGACGTGTCGGCAAGGATCGTGAGGTCGCCGTTCGCCACCACGTTGTTGAGGGTCACCGGATACGCGACGCCGCCGCCCGCGATGTAGAACGTGCCGGACAAGGCGGTGTTGTGTCCGGCGATGTACGCGTTGAACGCGGCGTAGTCGGCGGGAAAGTTGTACTCGTGCACGGTTCCGCTCGGATAGTTCGCAGCGTTGTAGGTGAACGGTGGCACCGTCTTCGTCGCCGGCGCCGGAGTGCACTTGAGCGGCGATTTGGTCCCGGTTACGGAGGACGTGATCGCACCCCATGCGGTGGCCGACCCGGTGATGGTGCCTGATGTGCCGATCTTGTAGCGCAGTGATGTGATGTCGTCGGTGCACGAGGGCGTGCCGTCCGACGCGGTGGCGTTCCCGCCGATCGCCGTTCCGGGCCCGAGGTTCATTCCCGCGCCCGTCGAGTCGTACCCGCCGGACCAGGCATTGCCCTCGATAGTGGAGCCGTTGTTCATCTGGATGTACCCGGTGGCCGCGGTGACGTCACCGTGCGCGGTGGCGGTCCCGCTCGGACAGCTCGCGCTCGTCGACGCGCGAACGGCGTCGTTGTTGTCGACGATGACCGAGGTGTTCGACCACACGTCGCCACACACGGTGTTGTTGTTGTGCGTGGTGATGTCGGTCCGTGAGAAGAGTGCGTAGGAGAACGATGCCGGCGGCGCAAGCGTGACGCGCAGGCGTCGGGTCGAAGAGGTCGTCGTCGCGCTGCCGACGGAACCGGTCGCGTCGATCTGGTAGCGGTTCCGCGCGAGCGCCGTCACCCGGTACGAATACGAACCGCCCGCGGTGTTGGCGGTGACCGTGCCTACGGGTATGACCGCGTGGCTGTTCTGGAGGGACGCGATCGCGTCCTGTACGCCGGATTCGGCCACATGGAGCGCTTGGCCCCACGAGCGATCGTGCGCGGACGTGGTCTGGTCGTGCATGGCGACGTACATCATCGAAGCCGCCAGCATGCTGACGACCATCGCGACCATCAGGACCGAGACCATCGCGACTCCGGCTTCGCTGGAGCGGCGTCGATAGTTCATGCCGAGCCACCCAACGCCGCGGTGCGATTGCGGAGGTTCACCTCGGAGTCGAGTGCCAAGACGGAGTCCACGCCTTTCGACGCGAGGACTCGCAGCTGGATCCCTATCCATTGGATGTCTTGGGCGGTTCCCCCCGTGATGGTGGAGAAGACCAGCGTCGAGCTGAGGTTCTTGAGTACGGGCACCGCCGTGCCACCGTCGATCGCACGGGTGAGCTGGGTTCCGGACGCGCGGTAGGTGATTGTGTGTTGAACACTTTCGAGGTAGGTGCTGAAGGCCATGACGCTCGCGCTGGATGTAGTCGTGTCGACGGAGGAAGCTTGTCGCAGCTCCTTGGTCATCCGATTCATGGTGGCCCGCATGGCAGCCAACGTCGTCGACCGATCGGCTTGAAACGCTTGCGCGTTGGTCACGGTCTGAAGCGACGTCAGGGTCGCGCCGATCACCACGAGCACGAGCGCCGTGTAGATGAGCAGTTCGAGTAACGCAACCCCGGATTCGGAGCCGCGCTCACGAGCACTGGTTCTGGCCCAGGATGATGGTGTTGGTGGCATTCGAAGTGTTCCCTGCGGAGTCGTAAGCGGTCACGTAGAAACTGACGCTGGCGAGTGTCTTGCTGTGTGTGTTCGAGGCGGTGCGGGTGGTGGTGGTCGACAGCAGCGAATACGTCACGCCATCGGTGCTTCGGTACACGCGGTAGCCGACGAGATTGGCGTCGAACGCGGTGCTCCAGGCGAGCACGACCGTTCGGTTGCTGCCGGAACACGACGCGGAGTACGTGAGCGGATTCGGCGCCGTCGGTGCAGTGGTGTCGAGCGTGATGGTCTGTGATGCGAGGAGCTTGGGGACGCCGGTAGCTCCGTTGCGGAGTCGTGCCGAGACCGTCTTCACACCGTCGCCGGTACTCAATGTCCAGCTCGTCGTCTTGGCGCTCGAGCTGTACGCGAAATCGGGGCCCCAGGTTCCGCCGCCGTTGTTGGAGAAGTTCACGATCACACTCGTGCCGCAGCTCGCAAGGCTCATCGTGATGGTGACGGTGGTCGTGGCGCTGAAGCCCGCCGTCGCCGGGCTGGCTGCCGACAGGGCGAAGGTTCCGCAGGTGGTGCCCGCGAGGGTGGTCGTGGTCGTCGGTGGGAGGGTGGTGGTCGTCGTTGTCGTCGTGGTCGTGACGGCCGACGCGCCGGTGGAGACGGTGCCGGGTGTGAGCAGCACCGACTCGCGGAGCATGCGCGGGGTCCCGCCGCCGGTCGAGGTGTGATACCGAACCACCACGCTGAGCCGCTTCACATCGTGTGTACCGGGAACGGAGGCGATGTCGACCCACGTGACGTAGCGATAGATGTCGAGGACGGTGGTGCCGACCGTGAAGGCAGGTTCGATGTGGATGACGGGCCCGGTCCCGACTGCGACGATGAGGTCTTCGTTCTGTCCGGTACCGGTCACGTCGTACTGCAAGCCGTTGCTGGACACGAAGGAATCCGGGTTAGTGGAATCCGCGCTCTTGGCGGGTGCGCTCAGGAGCGCGAGCGCCGCGTAGTCGACGTCGCGAAACTCTTCGAGTCGCCGGTTCGCGACGCCTTCCGCGACTTGGCGGGAGCGGACCAGCGCGACGCTCTTGAAATCGACGCTGAGAGACAGGGCGAGTCCGCTCATGATGATGCCGAGGACCGCCATGGCCACGACGAGTTCGACGAGGGAGATCCCTCGCTCGTCACAACTCTTTGGAGCACGCAGGCGTGGCACGGGTCCCAGCCGGCGCCTCCGGTCGGGTTGCACTGCCCGCATGGGGCCTCCCGAACTCGGCGGACACGGATGACTGTCCGTCCACAAACGAGACATCGACGACGCGAGAAGCCCACCTGAGGACATTCTCGGAATGAGCGACACGGGCGGTAACCGCCCGAAACGCCGAGCAAAACCGGAATCTGGGGTTTAGTGCGGTGGCGTGCCCGGAGCGGTGAGGAAGAACTCGACCATCCAACGGCCGACGTCGATGCGATTCAAAGGCCGCCCCAAGGTCGCGCGAGCTGCCTGCACCTTGTCGGCGCCGACGAGTTCCACCCGCTCGGCCAAGAGGTGGTCGGCCAGATCCGGAACGAACTCAGGGTGCGGTTGCAGCGTCCACGCCCGCTCGCCGAACGCGAGGCCGGCAATCGGACAGCCCGGGCTGCGCGCTAGAAGGTTTGCGCCGTCCGGAACGTCCATCACTTGGTCCTCATGACTCGCGATGAGCGACACCGTCGACTGCATCGGCACCATCCACGGCCGGGGCTCGACGATCTCGTAATCGTGCACACCAACCTGCCAGCCGTCCTCGGCCCGCTGCACTCGTGCGCCCAACGCCTGCGCCGCGAGTTGATGACCGAAGCAGATCCCCACGTACGGTCGCTCCTGCGCGATGAGTTCGCGCAGGAGGTCTTCCGCGGATGCGATCCACGGGTGGTCGTCGTACACCGAGCAACGGCTAGGGGACAGCAGCCAACCGTCGCACTCACCGATGGAAGCCGGGAATCGGTCTTCGTCGAGGTGGTAGCACACGAGCTCGATGTCCGGCGCACCGCCGAGCAGTGAGGCGAAGAGCTCGGGGTAGTCGCCCGCGATGTGCGTGCTCGTCGGCGCGACGTGGCCGACCAGCAAGAGTCCGATGCGCATCAGCGGAAGGAGAAGACGGGCGCGCTCGGGCCGTCGAGCGGAGGAAGGTGACCCAGCTCGCGCAAGATCGGCATCACGCCCTCGCCGAACCAGTAGGCCTCTTCGAGGTGCGGGTACCCGGAGAGGATGAACTCGTCGAAGCCGAGGGCGTGGTACTCCAGCATGCGCTCCGCAACTTCCTCGTGACTGCCCACGAGTGCGGTGCCCACGCCGCCGCGCACGAGGCCGACGCCGGCCCACACATTGGGATGCAACAGGAGCTGATCGCGATCGCCGCCGTGCAGTTCCGCCATGCGCCGCTGACCGACGGATTGAGTCGCGGCGAAGTCTCGCTGCGCATCGGCGATGTCGGCCGGATCCATCGCGTCGACGAGCGTGTTGGCCGCGCTCCACGCCTCGGCCGCGCTCGGGCGGGCGATCACGTGGAACCGAATTCCTAGGGTGAGCGTGCGTCCGGCATCGGCGGCGAGGGCGCGCATGCGCTCCACGCGCTCCGCCACCATCGCAGGTGGCTCACCCCACGCGAGGTACACGTCGACGTGTTCCGCGGCCACGGCTTCGGCCGCGGCCGAAGCACCCCCGAAGTAGATCTCGGGCTGCGGCGCCGGCATGTCGCGGGTGGCAGCGCCTTCCACCTGGAAGAACTCGCCCGCGAAGTCGAACGGTTCACCGCTCCACGCGCCCCGCATCACCTGAATGAACTCGGCGGTCTGTGCGTACCGCGTCTCCTTCGATTCGTGAATCCCGAAGCGCGCCAACTCGGCCGGCTCCGCCCCGGTGACGATGTTGACCAGCAGTCGACCGCCGGACATGCGTTGGTAGGTCGACGCCATCTGGGCGGCGAGCGTCGGGGTGAGCAACGCCGGCCGGAATGCCACGAGGAATTTGATTCGACGGGTGAGCGGGAGCAGCGCCGCGGTCGCGAGCCACGCGTCTTCGCACCCGGTGCCGCACGGGGTGAGCATCGCGTCGTAGCCGAGGTGGTCGCACGCCTGCGCGACGTGCGCGAGGTATTCGCGGCTGGGCGGGCGACGATGCGATGTCGCGCGGGTGGGGAGGACCTCCCGTGAGTCGCCGCCGGTCGGCAGAAACCAATGCACCTTCACGCGTTGGCTTCCAGATGGAGTCGACCGGATTCGACGTCGTAGACCATGGCGGCGATCGCCACGGTTTCGGGTACCAGCGGGCAACCGCGCAGAATCGCGATGTCGTCGAGCAGCGTCTCGCGTTGGTCGTCGATCGGATGGAAATCCCAGCCCACCGTCGAGGCTCCCGTCAGCGCGGCGATGTCTGCGGCGAGCTCGAGATTGGTGGCCTCCGTCATCTTGCACTGGGTGTGGCCGATCACTGCGATGCGATGCACGCCGAGGAAGTGGATCGCCAGCACCAGCGACCGGAGCGCGTCTTCGGTGACCCGCGCGCCTGCGTTGCGCATGATCTTGGCGTCGCCGGGTACGAGCCCGAGCATGCGGAGTGGCTCGATCCTCGAGTCGATGCAGGTGAGTACCGCCAGGCCCTTTGCGGCCTCGGGGCGGGGCACGCCGAGGTGGAACTGCTGGGCGTACCGCGCGTTGGCCTCGAGGATGTCGGCGAACGCCGGATCGGTCATGGCGGTGATTCTGTCGGATCCGCGCGCTCCGGCTCTACGCTGGCGCCCGTTCAAGGGGGATTTGTGATCGAAGTGACCGAGACCGCGCCCGTCGGATCGACGATTGCGAGCGTGACGCGTGCATCCGAGCCGTTTCGGATCCCGTCGGCGCGCTACATCTCTACGGAGTGGGCCGAACTCGAATCGGACCGCTTGTGGCCGCACGTCTGGCAGATGGCGGGCACTGTCGATCACGTGGCCGAGCCGGGCGACTGGTTCGAGTACCAGGTCGGCTGGCTGTCGGTGGTGGTCGTGCGGGGCGACGACGGCGCGCTGCGCGCCTTTCAGAACGTCTGTCGTCATCGCGGGAACTCCCTGGTGTGCGGCGAGGGTCGGTCGATGTCGGAGTTGCGTTGCGGGTACCACCGATGGTGTTGGGATCTGCAGGGCACGCTCAAGGAGGTGCCGTCGCGGCGAGGTTTCGGCGCGTTCCGCAACGACGAGCTCCCACTCATTCCCGTGCAGGTGGGCACGTGGGGCCCGTTCGTGTTCGTCAACCTCGATCTCGGCGCAGAACCTCTCGACGCGTTTCTCGAAGGAGTTCCGACCGACGCGCCGTGGCTCGGTCTGGCCGATTTCCATTGCACCTACGACGTCGCCATACCGATGCCGTGCAATTGGAAGACGTTGATCGACGGCTTCAGCGAGACCTATCACGTTCAGGGTCTGCATCGTGAGATGTTGCCGATGACCGACGACGTGAACTCGCCACAGCGGCTCTGGGGCCGCCACGGAAAGTTGGAACAACCGTACGGCGTTGCCAGCCCGCGGCTACGCGACGGCGCGAGCGACCAAGAGATCTTCGACGCATTCGTCGCGGTCATGGGGACGCGGATCGGGAAGCCCACGACAGAACCGGCGGGACCCGTGCCGGCGATCGGCGTGGACGCGACGTTGCGGGACGTGTTGGCCGACGGTGTGCGCGCGACTGCGGCTCATGTGGGCGTCGATCTCGCGGACTTGGCTACGGACCAGCTCATGAACATGCAGCAGTACAACCTGTTCCCCAACACGACGATCGTCGCGTTCCCGGATTTGTTGCAGGTGGTGAAATCTCGGCCCGGGCCCACGCCGGACGAATGCTTCATGGACATGCTCGTGTTCGAGCGTCGAGGACCGGGTACATCTCGTACGCCGCCGACCCGTGTGACCGTGGAGCCCGGCGCCATCGACTTCGGGATGGTGATCAACCAGGACATCGATGCGCTCGGTCGGATCCAACGCGGCCTCCACCAACCCGGCTTCACCGAGCTGATGCTCTCGGGCGAGGAGTGTCGCATCGTGAATCTTCATCGGAACCTTGAGCACTACCTGGGCATCACCCCGTCCGAGATCCGCGGCGGCTGACTCTGCGGCGTCGCCTCGATGCGTTCCCTCGCCGCGAGGTGATCCACGACGGGTGCGGCGGACGAATGTTGGGGCATGCGGACAACAGCCGGCCAAGGTGAGATCGTCCAGGGCGGGCCTGACCTCCCGACCGAGGGGCCTGAGCCTCGACGCCGGAGGCGGGATGACGCGCCGTCGGGCTCGTGAGGCGGAGGCTACCGGCGGTGACCGGGTCAGAAGCCGGAGGGGATGACGGCTTCGATGAGATGGGGGCCGGGCTCCGCGAGCGCGCGCCCGAGCGCAGTGACGAGACCGTCGGCGTCTTCGGGACGTTCGGCCGGCACGCCCATGCCGCGTGCCAACGCCACGAAGTCCAGCTCCGGGCCGGTCAGATCGAGCATCGATTTCGCGACGGGGCCGGGGGTCTCCACTCCCACTCGCGACAACTCGAGATTTAGGATCGCGTACGAGCGGTTGGCGAAGATCAGCGTGGTCACGTCGAGTCCTTCACGGGCCTGCGTCCACAGCGACTGCAACGTGTACATCGCGCTGCCGTCTGCTTGAAGATTGATCACGGGCCGGTCGGGACACGCGACGGCCGCGCCCGTCGCCACGGGCATCCCGAAGCCGATCGCGCCGCCGGTGAGCGTGAGCCAGTCGTGCGGAGGACAGCCGGCCGTGGCGGGCGATGCCCAGATCCCACCGGTCTGGGCTTCGTCGACGACGATCGCACCCTCGGGAAGAATCGAGCCGACAGCAGCCGCGAGCGACGCGCCGGTCAGCGCGCCAGACGGATGGTCGGGCCGACCGGCCGCGACCGGGCGCGCGGAGGTCGAGACCACACCGAGCGCGTCCGCCAGTGCCGCGATGG
>JANYLF010000097.1 GCA_025357995.1 Acidimicrobiia bacterium
CCTGCGCGCGCCGGCCGCACCCGTCGCAGCGCCGGTTGATCCGCCGGCGCCGTGGACTGCGCTCAACCCGCGCTACACGTTCGAGCATTTTGTGATCGGGGCGTCCAATCGATTCGCGCACGCGGCCGCGCTCGCGGTGGCGGAGACCCCGGCTCGCTCGTACAACCCGCTGTTCATCTACGGGCCCGCCGGTTTGGGCAAAACGCACCTGTTGCACGCGATCGGGAACTACGTCCGCGACGTCCACCAGCTCAGCCGGGTTCGGTACGTCTCGACCGAAACGCTGATGAACGAATTCGTCGACGCAATCCGGAACAACGCCGGGAACTCGTTCCGGCGTCGGTATCGCGAGGTCGACGTACTCCTCGTGGACGACATCCAGTTTCTGGAAAGGTCGCAGCAGCTCCAGGAAGAGTTCTTCCACACGTTCAACTCGCTGCACGGTGCCGGTGGGCAGATCGTCCTGTCGTCCGACCGGCCCCCCAAACAGATTCCTCGTCTGGAGGATCGGCTTCGCACCCGTCTCGAGTGGGGGCTCATCACCGACGTCCAGCCACCCGAGTTCGAGACTCGGCTCGCCATCTTGCGGATGAAGGCCGAATCGGAACGACTCGAGAACATCCCCGACGAGGTCCTGGCGTTCATCGCGTCCAACATCAGTGACAACGTCCGCGAGCTCGAGGGCGCGCTCATCCGCATCGCGGCCTACTCCAGCCTCCACCGGACCACGCTCGACGAACAGGTCGCCCAGCACGTGTTGGCCGACCTCTTGCCACCGTCCCAGCCGCGGATCATCACTCCCGAGCTGATCCTCGACGAGACCGCCAAGATGTTCGGGTTCACCGTCGAGGACCTCTGCGGCAAGAGTCGGCGGCGGCCGCTCGTGATCGCGCGCCAAATCGGGATGTACGTCTTTCGTGAGCTCACCGACTTCTCCTACCCTCGGATCGCCGAGCAATTCGGTGGCCGTGACCACACAACGGTGATCCACGCGGTCGAGAAGATCAAGGCTCTGATGACCGAACGTCACCAGGTCTTCGACCAGGTCAACGAACTCATGAGCCGCGTCCGGCTCGGGACCGGTGGATAACCCTGTGGAGGACTGGGGATATCAACGCTTCGCGGTGGGAAACCTCCGTGAATCACATCTATGGCATTGTGCGACTGTGGAAGGCGGTGGACAACCGGTGTGGAGTGAAAGACCATCCCACCTGCCCATACACCCCATGATCCACAATCCACACCCTCTACTACTGGTACTACAAAAACAATTCTCTTCGTATCTCGGAGGTGGACAGTGAAGTTCCGGTGTGAGCGTGACACCCTGGCCGAAGCGATCGGCACCGCCCAACGGGCCATTGCCGTACGTAGCGGCGCGCTCCCGGTGCTCTCGGGCGTACACGTGACCGCGGCCGACGGACGGGTTGAGTTGGTCGGCTCCGACCTGGACCTCACGATTCGAGCGTCGATCCCGGCACAGGTCGAAGAGCCGGGTCAAGCCGTAGTTCCGGCGAAGTTGTTCGATGGACTCACTACGAGGCTCAAGGCGGGCACCGTCACGTTCGAGGTCGAAGGCGACGACGCACGGATCTCGGCGGGTCCGGCTCGGGCGGGGGTTCGTCTGCTCCCGGCCGACGAGTTCCCGCGGGTTGCCAGCCCCGAAGGCACCTCCGTCACCGTCGACGCGGAGCCATTGGCCGAGGCACTACGCCAAGTGATCCCCGCGGCATCGCGTGACGACGCTCGACCGATCCTCACCGGCGTGTTGATCATGGCCACAACCACCGGCATCCGATTGGTCGCGACGGACTCCTACCGACTCGCGGTGCGGGACCTCGATGGCGTGGGCATGTTGAGTGAAGGTCAGAAGGTTCTGGTCGGTGCGCGCGGCCTGAACGAAGTGCAACGCGTGTTCTCGTCGGGCGAAATCAGTGTGACGCTGGGTGATCGCGAAGTTCGGTTCGCGAACGAGTCGCGCTCGGTGACGACACGCCTGATCGAGGGCGACTTCCCGAACTACGAACAGCTGATCCCGAACGGCTATCCGAACCGACTCGTGGTGTCGCGCGACGCGCTCGAAGAAGCGGTGCGGCTGATGCAGATTGTGGGTGAGGGACGCGAGGGCACACCGGTGCGTCTCGCGATGAGCGCTGCGGGACTCGAGTTGTCGGCGACTGCGCAAGAGCGCGCCGACGCGGTTGAGGCCATCGACGCGAAGTTCGAGGGCACCGATCTCACCGTCGCGTTCAATCCCCAGTTCCTCCTGGACGGCCTCCTCGCCATCAACGGTGAGGATGCAGTCCTCGAGAGCATGGATCCGCTCAAGCCGGCGACCCTGCGCAGCGTGGAGCAGCCAGACTTCATGTACCTGTTGATGCCGGTTCGCATCAGCTGACGTGCGCCTTGGTCGTCTCTGGTTGACCGACTTCCGGTGCTACGAGGACGTGGAGCTGGCGCTGGACTCCGGGTGCACCGTCATCACGGGGAGCAACGGTCAGGGCAAGACCAGCCTCCTCGAAGCGGTGGCGTGGCTCGCGACCGGCCGATCGATCCGAGGCGTTCCCGACCGCGCGCTCGTCCGCACTGGCTGCGAGGAGGCCATCGTCCGGGCGGACGTCGACCACGGTGATCGATCGGCCCTCTTCGAAGTTTCCATCCGTACGGTCGGCCGGAACCGGATGCTGGTGAACAAGCAGACGGTGACACGGCGGCGTGATCTCGCGCAGCATCTGCGGGTCACGGTGTTCGCGCCCGACGACCTCGCGCTGGTCAAGGGTGGTCCGGCCGGCCGCCGCGATCTACTCGACGACTTGCTCGTTGCCGCGTGGCCACGCTTCGCCGCGGTGATGACCGACTACGAGCGCGTCGTGAAGCAACGCAACGCGCTGCTGCGCGCGGGAATTCGCAACGATGAAGACCGCGCGACGCGCGACGTACTCGACGCGCGCCTGGTCGAAAGCGGTACCGAGTTGGTCGTCGGTCGCGTCGACATGATCGCCACGCTCACACCGGCGGTCGAAGCGGCGTACACGTCGCTCGTCGGATCCGCACCGGGATTCGCTACTCACTACGAAGCCGAGTGGCACGAAGGAACGCTGGCTCGCGACGACGTCGGCGTGGCGATGCACGACGCGCTGGCGCGACTCCGTCGTCGCGAGGAAGATCGTGGCATCACGCTGGTAGGACCACATCGCGACGACTGGGCACTGGTGCTCGACGAGTTGGACGCGCGCCACCACGCGTCGCAGGGCGAGCAACGGACACTCGCGCTCGGCTTGCGACTCGCGGGCCATCGCGTGGTAGCGGACGCGGTTGGCGTCGAGCCGGTTCTCCTCCTCGACGATGTCTTCAGTGAGCTCGACGAGCAGCGCTCGACCGCGCTGGTGGGCCACTTGCCCGCGACCCAGACGTTGATCACGACGGCCGGCGCGTTGCCGGCGGGGATACGCGCCGACGCCTGGGTGCAGATCGAGAACGGAGCGCTGGTGTGACCGACGAAGGACCGCGGCCGGTGACCGACGCGCTCCGTCACGTGCGTCGCGAGCTCGGAACTCCCGAGCCCGGATATTTCGAGGCGATCCGGGATTCGTGGCCCGAACTCGTCGGAGAGTCACTGTCGGCTCACAGCACGCCGCTCCATTTGCGGTCCGGCTCGTTGCGGATCCTCGTCGACGATCCGGCGTGGGCCGGCCAGTTCCGGTATCTCACCGATGGGCTGGTCCAAGCCCTCGGTCAGCGGCTACCTGGGGCCGGAGTTCGAGAGATCTCGGTGGTCGCGAGCCGTGGTTCGGCCGCCCCCGAAAACCCGGCCTGAAAGCCGGGTTTGGTCGCACCCTTCTGGTACAATGGGGGAACCCAGAAAAGCCCTCCTGACCAGCACTTTTACGCCCGAGCTGGGCATGGTTGGGCGGTGGACTCGGGGACTCGTCCGAGGGTGGGCGTCGACCGTCGAGACCGGGCGAAATGTCCGGTCTCGGATGGCCCGAATTTCCCCCCGAACGACCGACACGACCAAACCAGTGAGAGGTGCTGCGCGGGTGGCCTACGGGGCGAAAGACATCACGGTGCTCAAGGGCTTGGAGCCCGTCCGCGAGCGCCCGGGGATGTACATCGGATCGACCGGCCTGTCCGGTCTTCACCACCTCGTCTACGAGGTCGTGGACAACTCGGTTGACGAAGCGATGGCCGGTCACGCGGATCGGATCGACGTCACGCTGCTGCCCGATGGCGCATGCCGAGTGATCGACAATGGTCGAGGCATCCCCGTCGACAATCACCGCGACTACAAGAACAAGTCGGCGGCCGAGGTCGTGCTCACGGTCCTGCACGCCGGCGGGAAATTCGGTGGGGAGGGCTACAAGATCTCCGGCGGTCTGCACGGAGTCGGCGTCTCGGTGGTGAACGCGCTATCCGAGCGCCTCGACCTCGAGATCCACCGCGACGGCCACCGCTGGGAGATGTCGTTCGAGAAGGGCGGTAAGCCCGTCGGCAAGCTCGAGCAGAAGGCGCCGTCGAAGAAGACCGGCACCACGATCACGTTCTGGCCCGACGCCACGATCTTCGAGGAGACCGAGTTCCGCGCCCAGACACTGCTCGAGCGCCTGCGTGAGATGGCCTTCCTCAACAAGGGTCTCGAGATCCGGTTCAGGGACGAGCGCGTCGACCCGGTGATGGAACAGAACTTCCGGTACGCAGGCGGCATCGTCGATTT
>JANYLF010000148.1 GCA_025357995.1 Acidimicrobiia bacterium
ATCAATCTGAGCCACCTCCAAGCCGCTCGTAGCACCGACCGACTCGCCTACGGAACCCGCACAGATTGCCCGCTCGGCGCTCGTTCTGCCACCCACCCAGGCGTCACGTCATCCGTGATCGTGTCGGCTGGAAGATATGGAGCGTTCCGCGGGGACGCCGACGCGTCCGCGGACGCGTCGGCGTGAACGGGGCACCGCTCCTTCAGACGGGAGGTCCATTTTCGGAGTTATCGCTTTGTGTACAGCTGTATACAAAACGAGAATTTTCGAAACGCCCATCGGTACACGCCGGGGTGACGCGTCCGCGGAAGCGTCGGGCGGGGCAGGGCCAGGCGAAAGCGGCGAGCGCCGCGCGCTCAAGACGACGCTTCGGCCAAGGATTCGGCCATTGCGGGGTGGACCAGGAGCGAGTCGACGATGTCGGAGACCTTCAGGTTGTTCGTAACGGCGACGGCGATGACCGAGATCAACTCCGCCGCGCTGCGCCCGACGATCGAACCGCCGAGCACCACGCCCGTGGCCGGATCCGAGATGATCTTTACGAACCCACGCGGGTCACCCTTGATCAAGGCCTGCGCGTTGGTGGCGAACGGCACCTTGGTCACACGGATCTTGCGACCGATCGCGAACGCATCGACTTCCGCCAGGCCGACGTCGGCAACCTCGGGTTCGGTAAAGATCGCGGAGGCCGCCTTCTCGTAGTCGAGGTGGCGATGCTCGCGCTCGTGGAGGCCCATCAGGTGCTCCGCGATCTTGCGACCCTGCATCGCCGCGACGGACGACAGCGGCAACTTCCCCGACACGTCGCCCGCGGCGTACACGTGCGCAAGAGTGGTAATGCAGTTGTGGTTGATCGTGATGTAGCCGTGGTCGTCGGTGGCAATCCCGGCTGCGGCGAGGCCCAGCTCGTCGGTGTTCGGGACGGAGCCAATCGCCAGAATCACGTGCGACGCGTCCACATGCCGACCGTCGTTGCAATCGACGCGCACCGCGTCACCAGTCCGCGTCACCGAAGTCGCGCGCGCACCTTTGAGTAGATGCACCCCACGGTCGAGGAACTCGGTCTCGAGGACCGCGGCAACTTCCGGGTCCTTTAGCGGAAGCACCTGCTGGCGCGACACGACGAGCGACACCTCGCTCCCGAGCGCGCTGAACATGTGCGTGAACTCCACGCCCGTCACACCGGATCCGATCACGCACAGATGGGTCGGGATCTCGGGCGGCGGGTACGCCTCGCGCGTCGTCAACACTCGTTCGCCGTCGAGCGACGCCCAATCCGGGATGCGCGGCCGCGATCCCGTCGAGATCAGGAAGATGTCGCCAGTGACCGACTCCGTACCCTCCGTACCGTTGACCTCGACGGTGTGGGTGTCGAGAAAACGGCCCGCACCACTCATCAACCGGACGCCTTGCGATTCGAGCAACGACTGCAGCGACGAGTGGAGCCGGTCTTCGATCGCCGCCACTCGCGAGCGCAAAGCCTCCACATCGAGTTCGCCACTCGCCCGCAATCCCATGGTGTGGGCCCGCCGCAGGCCCGCGAGCTCGCCGCCGGTCGCGATCATCGCCTTCGACGGGATGCAATCGCGAAGATGCGCCATACCGCCGATCACGTCACGTTCGATCAGCGTGACCTCGGCGCCGAGCGTCGCGGCCACCGTGGCCGCGGTGTTGCCCGCGGGGCCACCACCGAGGATCACGAGTCTTCTGGTCACGCCGCCACCGTACCGGCCCCTTATCCTCGACCCGTGCCCGAGTACCGACACGACGCAATTCTCGACCGTCGAGTGATCGTGGCGGCCGACCGCGCCGCGCGGCCGTACACCACTACGACCGACACCGACGGGCGCACGGGTCCCGAGACCTGTCCGTTCTGCGAGGGTCATGAGCGGGAAACGCCACCGGAGACCGCGCGCACCGGCACCGGAGACCCGGACACGCCTGGGTGGCGCGTTCGCGTCGTCCCCAACCTCTATCCGATCGTCGGGACCCCCGACCACGGCGACGCGACCGGTGCTCACGAAGTGGTCATACTCTCACCCGATCACGATCGCGACTTCGCTCGCATCGAGCCCGACCAGGCCGTCGAGGCCTTCACGGTGCTGCGCGACCGCGCTCGGGAACACCTCGCCGACGGCCGCGGGTACGTGAGCGCGTTCGTGAATCATCGACGCGCCGCGGGCGCATCGATCGAACACCCCCACGCGCAACTCGTGGCACCGGACGCGCCGTCGGCGGCGGTCGTCGCGATGACCGAACGATTCACCACCGACCTGATCGCGCGCGAGATGGCCGACGCGCGACGCAACGGACTGGTGATCGTCGACGGCCCGGCCATCGCGTGGTGCCCTCCGGCCTCGTGGTCGCCGTACCTCGTCCGCGTGGCGCACCGGTCGACGCGCGCTCGATTCGAGGAAGCCACCGACGCGGAGATCGAGGTCGTGACCCACGCGCTACAAGTCGCGCTCGCGCGCATCACGACGGTCCTCGGCGACGTCGCGTACAACCTGGTCATCCACAGCGCACCGCCCGCGATCCACGCGGCCGAAATGCACTGGCACATCGAGATGATTCCCCGCACGAGTGTGATCGCCGGGTTCGAACTGGGCAGCGGGATCTACGCCAACTCGGTCGCGCCCGAACAGGCCGCCGCGTTCCTCCGCGACGACTGATGCAGATCCACCTCTGCGTGACGATCGGGGCACCAATCGAACGCGTGTGGCACACCGTCGAACGCATCGAGACCCACACCGACTGGATGGCCGACGCGGAGTCCATCACGTTCCGGACCGATCAGCGCACCGGGGTTGGTACGGAATTCGACTGCCTCACGCGCGTCGGACCGTTCTCCACCGTCGACACGATGCGGGTCACCGAGTGGGAGCCGAACGCGGTGATGGGCATCCACCACCGGGGGGTCGTGACCGGGACCGGCCGCTTCACGTTGCGCGCGGCCGGAGCCGGGGTCACCGAGTTCTGTTGGGACGAGGATCTGATCTTCCCGGCGCGGATGGGCGGCGCGTTCGGCGCACGGTTGAGCCGCCCGATCCTGATGCGGGTCTGGCGCGCCAACCTCGCACGGCTCCGTGCGCTGGCCGAGGCAACCCCTGACGACACCTCCGGCTAGCGGCCGGAGAACGTTGCCTTCCCCGGGCCGTGCTCGAGGAAACTGGCGACGCCGATGCGTGCATCGTCGGTGCCGAACACCTCGACGAAGGCATCGGCTTCGACGTCGAGCCCACGTGGGAGCGAGCCGTCGAGTCCGTCGTCGATCGCCCGCTTGGCGAGGCCCATCGCGGCCACCGCACCGGCCGCGAGCTGCGCGGCCCACGCCAGCGTTGCGGACTCGAGGTCATCCGCGGGAACGACGCGGTCGACCAACCCGATGGCAAGCGCTTCGTCGGCCTTCACCTGGCGGCCGCTCCAGATCAGTTCCTTCGCGCGCGCCGACCCGACGAGGCGCGGCAATCGTTGGGTCCCACCGGCGCCCGGGATGATGCCGAGCAGAATCTCCGGCTGGCCGAGACGCGCGGTGTCGGCCGCGACGCGCAGATCGCAGGCCAACGCGAGCTCCATTCCCCCGCCGAGCGCGAACCCACGAATGCCGGCGATGACCGGCCGCGGGATCGCGGCGACACCGTCGAACGCACGGCGAAATGATGCACCGATACGACGCGCCGCGTCCTGGTCGCCGAACTCCTTGATGTCGGCACCCGCGGCGAGCGCCTTCTCACTGCCGAAGAACACCACGGCCTTCACCGAGTCGTCGACTCGCAGCGTCTCCGCCACATCGCCGATCGCGTCGAGCAACGCCTGCGACAACGGGTTCATCGGCGGTCGGTTCAGCCGCAGTGCCACC
>JANYLF010000170.1 GCA_025357995.1 Acidimicrobiia bacterium
ATCGGCCCCTGGACCGCCGAGTACGTGCTGATGCGGGCGGTCGGCGACCCCGACGCGTTCATGCCGACCGATCTCGGTGTGCGTCACGCGTTCACGGCGCAGGGTCTGGACGCAAGGCCGCGCGCGGTTCTCGCCCGTGCCGAAGCGTGGCGCCCCTGGCGCGCGTACGCCAACACCCACCTCTGGGCATCGCTCAGCGAAGGAGCATGAATATGTCGAAGTATTCGACCTACGACGGACCCGAAGGACCACTCTTCCTCGCCGTCGACGACGATGGCCGGGTGCTGCGGCTGCACTTCATAGCGGGCGCGGTTCCCGTCGAGGACGATTGGGAACGCGACGACGCCGCGCTCGCGGAAGTCACCCGCCAACTCGACGAGTACTTCGCGGGCAATCGGGTCGAGTTCGATCTCGTGCTCGCGCCGAGCGGCACACCGTTCCAGCTCGAGGTGTGGGATCAGCTGTGTCGGATTCCGTACGGTGAGACCATCTCGTACGGCGAGTTGGCGAGGCGCGTGGATCGGCCGGGCGCAGCGCGCGCCGTCGGCGCCGCGAACGGTCAGAACCCGATCGCGATCATCGTGCCGTGTCACCGTGTGATCGGCGCCGACGGTTCGCTCACCGGCTTCGGCGGCGGCCTTCCGTGGAAGCGCTGGCTTCTCGCCCGCGAGCAACCTCAGGGCAGCTTGCTCTCTGGTTGACCTTCCGAGAAAATGACGGAGATGCAGACGCTCGAAGCGACGCCTGACGTCCCGGCGACGTCAGCGGATCCCCCAACGCGTCGCTGGCGACGTGGCGTTGTCGTGCTCGTCGTGGCCGCGCTGGTGTTTGGTCTTGGCCTGCCGGTGGATGCCTGGTTCCGAGGCGGGACACATCTCCACATTCCCGGTGGATACGGGTACGGCGTGCCCACGCTCGCGGTCGGTCAGTCGGTGACGTTCGGCGTTGGGATGGAAACGTCGGGCGGTCCGAGTGTGGTGGTGAAGTCGGCCGCCTCGGAACACCCGAACAACGTGTCGGTTCGCTACGCGATCATCCACACCGCGCCCGGAGCACCCGGCGTCGGTATCCAATTCGAACCCGTTCGCGGGGCCATCTCGCTGACTGGAGCCGGCGTGCGAGTGGCGGCGCCGGTGCCACCGCACACAGAGACGACGTGCACGACCGCGGGACCGAACACGCCGAGTCGGTGTAACCCGGCATCGGGTCCCGATCTCGGCGCGACCTGGCTCGTCGTGACGGTCACGCGACTGCAACCCGGGCCGTGGAGCGTGTCGCACATCGCCGTCAACTACAGCTCGTGGTTGCGCAACCGCACCGCGACGTCGTCCATGATCGCGGACTCGCATACCGTGCAGCCCGCACCCTGAGCGACGACCATGCATGAGACCGCGGAAGATCTCGTCGCCTTACAGGAGCTCCTTGATCGGAGCGTGGCGGGTGGGGGAGCGCACCTGCTCGAGGTGATCACGTCCGACCGTCGACTCACCGCGATCGAAACCTGCGGACGGTTGCAAGGCATGGTGCTGTTGAGCCTCGCCACCGCGACGACCGACGGGCGTCCGCTTGTCGGCCCCGTCGACGGGATCTTCTACCGCGGCTGCTTCTACTTCGGGTCGTCCCCGAATGCGGTGCGGTTCCGGAACATCCGTGCGCGGCCACACGTGAGCGCGACGCACCTCCCGGGTGAAGACCTCGCGGTCACGGTGCACGGTCGCGCGACGATGATCGATGTCGCGAGCCTGGAGCATGCCGGCTTTCGCTCGACGCTCCTCGAGATCTACGTGCCGCGCTACGGCGAGGAGTGGGAGATGTTCCTCGACTCCGGCCCGGTCTACGCCCGCATCGACGCCGACAAGATGTTCACCTTCTCCATGGATCCGTCGGCCTGACCGCCGGTCGCTCGACATCCCGCGGGATGTGCCCCCTCGCCGCCGCGCCGAGCGGAGGCGTTACTTGGTCGCTCCGCGCAAATGAGCCTCGACGAAGTCGCTGAACGCACCCGCGGCCGCGCGATCGGGGAAGGCCCGCCTCGGGAGAATCAGGCAGCAGGTCTTACAACCCATGAGGAATACGTGGTGGCTGGTGTCGACGACGTTGTTGAAGTAATCCCACCGGTAGGTCGACGAACCGAAGGTCGAGTCGAAACGCACTTGTGTTTCGTCAACGGTCACGATGCCGGAGTTCAGGAGCGCGTGTCGGTCCAGGGTCCCTTGTTGTTTCCGCTTCACCAGTTTCGGGGCGACGACCAGCAGGCCGACGAAGATGACGGCCGACCCAACGGCAACAGGGAGGTTCGTCGCTACTGCCAAACCGATGAGAACTGCCAGCGACCCCAAGGCGAGCAGACCGAGCAACGACGACCACACACTCTTCGGACGCTTGCGTTGCCATTCGGCGAAGGCGGAAAGGTCGCGGGCCGAGAGCGCGAAGCTCACCGGCCCTGGAATTCTGGTTTCGGTGTACACGGCACGGACGATAGGGCGCTCGGCGCTTGTGAGTATGTGCGTCGACCCATCGCGCGAGTAGGTTCGCTTATTGAACGAACCCAGCGCCCCGGAGACCGCCGTGACCCAGACCGAGCTCGAACCCACCACGACGGCACCCGCACCACCCGCGGAGTGGCAGTCGACCGCTTGCATCCTCTGCAGCATCAACTGCGGTGTGGAGGTCAAGACCGAGGGACGACGCATCACGCGAGTCCGCGGCGACAAGGCCCATCCCGCCTCCACGGGGTACACCTGTGAGAAGGCGTTGCGCCTCGACCATTACCAGAACGCGCGCGACCGGCTCACCACGCCGATGCGCCGCCGCGCCGATGGCAGCTACGAGCCAGTCGATTGGGATACTGCGGTCACCGAGGTCGCAGCAGGGCTCGCGAAGGTGCGAGACGAACACGGTGGCGCATCGATCTTCTATTACGGCGGCGGCGGCCAGGGAAACCATCTCGGCGGTGGATACGGCAGATCGCTGCGCGCCGCGGTTGGCAGCGTGTATTCGTCGAACGCGCTCGCGCAGGAGAAGACCGGTGAGTTCTGGGTCGACGGTCAGCTCTTCGGCCGTCCCCGGTGTCACACCACTCCTGACATGGAACACGCGGAGGTCGCGGTGTTCCTCGGCAAGAACCCGTGGCAGTCGCACGGCTTCCCGCGCGCTCGCGTGATCCTCAAGGAGATCGCCAAGGATCCGGAGCGCGCGCTCATCGTGATCGACCCGCGCCGCAGCGAGACCGCGGACCTCGCCGACTTTCATCTCCAAGTTCGTCCCGGTACCGACGCATGGTGCCTCGGCGCGCTCCTCAAGATCGTCATCGAAGAGAACCTCGTTGACGCCGCGTACCTCGCCGAGCACGCGAATGGTCTCGACGAGCTCACCGCCGCGCTGAACATCGTCGACGTCGCGCAGTGGTGTGCCATCGCGGGAATCGACGAAGACCTCGTACGCGCGGTCGCGCACCGGATCAGCGCGGCGCAGAGCGTTTCGATCTTCGAGGATCTGGGCATCCAGCAAGCCGTGCACAGCACGCTCAACTCGTACCTCGAGAAGCTGCTCTACATCGTGACCGGAAACTTCGGGATCAAAGGCGGGATGAACATCCACAGCCGGTTCGCGAGCCTCGGCGGTGGTGGCAAGGGTGGGGGCGATCGGCGCACTCCCGTCGGGGGTCATCGCATCATCACGGGTCTCGTCCCGGGCGCGGCGATCCCGGAGGAGATCCTCACGGATCATCCCGATCGGTTCCGGGCGATGATCGTGGAGAGTGGCAACCCCGTGCACTCCATGCCCGACAGCCAACGCATGCGCGACGCGATGGCCGCGCTCGAGTTCTCACTCGTGATCGACGTGGCGATGACGGAGACCGCTCGGTGCGCGAGCTACGTGCTGCCCGCGGCGAGTCAGTTCGAGAAATGGGAAGCCACGTTCTTCACGTTGGAGTTCCCGGAGAACGTGTTCCAACTCCGCCGTCCGATTTTCGAGCCGCTCGAGGGGACGTTGCCCGAGCCGGAGATTCACAAGCGGCTCGTACGCGCGCTCGGCGGATACACCGACGACGATCTCGCGCCACTGCACGCGGCCGCGGCGCTCGGTCGTGACGAGTACGCGACCGCCTTTCTGAACGCGATCGTCGAACAACCGCATTTGGGTGCGCACCTCGCGTTGGTCCTGTACGAGACGCTCGGTCCGGTGTTGGGAGAAGGCAACGAAGGCGCGGCCGCGGTGTGGGGGCTCGCGCAGACGTGTTTCCTCGCGTTTCCCGAGTCGGTGGCCCGTGCGGGCTTTGCCGACGGCAACGCGCTGTTCGACGCGATCTTCGCGGGTCCGAGCGCGGTCACGTTCAGTGTCGACGAGTACGGCATCACGTGGGATCGCATGGACACGCCCGACGGCAAGGTCAACCTCGTGATTCGCGAGCTGCTCGACGAGTTTGCCGAGCTCCCTGCCGGTGGGCCGGATGCCGACGATCTCTTCCCGTTTGTGCTCTCCGCGGGCGAGCGCCGCTCCTCGACCGCCAACACGATTCTGCGCGACCCCACGTGGATGAAGTCCGACCACGCCGGCGCGCTGCGGATGAGTCCTGGTGACGCGGCTCAGATCGGCGTGACCGACGGCGACGGTGTTGTCGTGGAGACCAAGCGCGGCCGCGCCGAGACGGTGGTGGAGATCACCGACACGTTGCGCGACGGCCACGTCAGCCTGCCGAACGGCCGCGGTCTGTCGTATCCCGATGATGACGGCGTTGATCGCGCCCACGGCATCGCGCCGAATGAGCTCACGGCCGACGACGATCGCGATTGGCTCGCGCTCACACCCCACCACAAGACCGTGCGCGCCCGCGTCGAAGCCTTGGCGTGAAACGCACTCGGTTCGATGATTGGCCGTGTCCGATTGCACGCGCCACGGATCTCATCGGCGATTGGTGGACGCCGCTCGTGATGCGCGACCTGTTCTTCGGTCGCCGTCGGTTCGATGCGATCCAGGAGTCGTTGCGGATTCCGCGTGCGGTGCTCGCGGCGCGCTTGGAACGGCTCGTCGACGAAGAGATGGTGGTGAAGGTCGCCTACGAGGACCGTCCACCGCGTTACGAGTACCGGCTCACCGACAAAGGCCGCGACTTCTGGCCGGTGCTGGCCGCTATGTGGCGCTGGTCCGCCGATTGGCTCTTCGACGCCGCTGGGCCTCCGGTCGTCTTGAAGAATCGAGAGACCGGTCGGGTCGTGAACCCGATCGTCGTCGATGAGGACACTGGCGCACCCGTCGATCTCCGCACCATCCGCGTCGGCCGCCCCCCTCACTGACCCGACTTTCGTGCGCTCTGTGGGTCCAGAGCCCACAGTTCTGCACGAAAGTCGGAACGCGTGCGACGATGCGGCGCATGGCTCACGATCCGATCACGGCGGCGACGGTCCAAGACGCGCCCCACCTCGAACCGCATTTCGCCTTCCCAGCAGCGGAGGCCGCGGCAACCGAGAAGCTGAATGCGCGCGCGGCGCGGCCGAATGTCGCGATGATCGTGTTCGACGACGTCGGATGGGGCGACTTCGGGTGTTACGGAGGCGGGGTCGCGGTCGGCGCGCCGACGCCCAATATCGACCGCCTCGCGCGTGAGGGCAAGCTGCTCACGAGTTGCTATTCCGAGCCGAGCTGCACGCCGTCGCGCGCGAGCTTGATGACCGGTCGCCTGCCGATGCGTCACGGTCTCATGCGACCGCCGATGTACGGCGAGGCCGGCGGGTTGCAAGGTGAGATCACGATCGCGCAGCTGCTGAGCGACGCGGGGTATGTGACGCAAGCCGTCGGCAAGTGGCACATGGGGGAGAACCGCGAGTCGCAACCGCAGAACGTGGGCTTCGACGACTTCTACGGCTTCCTTTCCGTGAGTGACATGTATACGGAGTGGCGCGATCCGTATTTCTTCCCCGAGATCGTCTACTCCGAGGAACGCACTCGCTGGATCGAGAACCAGGCGTTCAGCAAGTGCTTCGTCCACGCGGAGAAGGGTGGCGAGATCGAGGAGGTCGAGGAAGTCACGATCCCCGTGCTGTCCCTGCTCGACGACATGTGGTGCAAGTACTCCCAAGCGTTCATCGAGCGGATGGCCGGCATCGATCAACCCTGGTTCCTCTACCACTGCACGCGCGGCACGCATTTCGACAACTATCCGCATCCGGATTTCCTGGGGAAGTCACCGGCGAAGCATCCGTACAAGGACACGATTGTCGAACTCGACGACATCGTCGGTCGACTGATCCAGACGCTGGAGGACACCGGCCAACTCGACGACACGATCGTCTTCATCACGTCCGACAACGGTCCCGAGATGGAGACGTGGCCCGACAGCGCGTACTCGCCGTTCCGTTCCGCGAAAGGCAGTACCTGGGAAGGCGGCCAGCGCGTTCCGGGCGTCGTCTATTGGCGCGGGATGGTCGAGCCCGGCCAGGCGACCGACGGCATCTTCTCCCTGCTCGACTGGTTCCCCACGTTGTTGCGCGTCGCGGGTGCGACCGATGCGACGCCCGACGACCGCTACATCGACGGCGTGGATCAGACGTCGTTCCTGCTCGGCGACGGTGCCCAGTCGAACCGGAAGTACCTCTACTACTGGCTTGGCACCACGTTCTCCGCGGTGCGTTGCGGGGAGTACAAGATGATGCTCGCGTCCACGAGTGACGACGATCGCGACATCCAGAACTCCGGGGGGTTCAGTGGCGTCACGCAGAAGTACACCTACTCGCGGCTCTACAACCTGTACCTGGACCCGAAGGAACAGCACTCGTACATGATCCGCAAGATCCCGTACCTCGACGCGTTCACCGCCGGGCTCGGCCAGCACTTCCGGAGCTTCGGGAAGTACCCGGCCAAGTCCGTCGTCGGTGGTGTGGGATGACCGCGGTGGTGGAAACCGCCACGGGATCGCGGTCGCCGCGTATTCCGTCTACGGCGGGTGCGTTCGTAGCGTTCGCGATCGATCTGGTGTGCATCGTGGTCTTCGTCGCGCTCGGGAAGGAGAACCATGGGGTGCATCGCGGCGTCGGCTGGTTCTTCAACGCGTGGTGGCCCCTAGCGATCGGTCTGATCGTCGGTGCATGCATCACGCGTCTTTACACGCGCGACGATCGGTGGCCACTCCGGCTCGTCGCGACGGTCGCGATCTCGGTGATCGTCGGTGGACCGCTCCGCACGCTGACGGGGCGGGTCATGTACAGCGTGTTCACGCTCGTCGCGTTCGGGATGTTGAACCTGCTCACGTTCGCGTGGCGACTCTTGCGCATCGCAGTGCGCCAGGTGCGTGCCAATCCCGCCGCGCCGTGACCAGTCAGGCGTTCCTCACGTCTCGACTCCAAGGATTCGGGACGACGATCTTCGCGGAGATGTCGGCGTTGGCGATTGCCACCGACTCGATCAACCTCGGTCAGGGCTTTCCCGACACAGACGGTCCCGCGCTCATTGCCGACGCCGCGATCGATGCGATCCGAGCGGGGCACAATCAATACCCACCCCTGCTCGGGATTCCCGAGCTGCGGGCCGCGATCGCGGCTCATCAGCAGCACTGGTATGACCTCACGTACGACCTGGAGACCGAGGTGCTCGTGACCGCCGGTGCGACCGAGGCCATCGCCGCCGCGCTGATCGCGCTGTGCGAGCCGGGCGACGAGGTCGTCATGTTCGAGCCGTACTACGACTCGTACACGGCCGGCACGGCAATCGCGGGAGCGACCCGTCGCGTGGTCACCCTCCGAACGCCGGACTATTCGTTCGATCCCGACGAGCTCCGGCGCTCGATCACTTCGCGGACGAAGGCCGTCCTGCTCAACTCTCCGCACAACCCCACCGGCAAGGTCTTCGACCGAGCCGAGCTGGAGCTGATCGCGAACCTCTGCGTCGAACACGACCTGATCGCTATCACCGACGAGGTCTACGAGCACCTCACGTACGACGGCGCCGAGCACATCCCCCTCGCGACACTCCTGGGCATGCGCGATCGCACCGTCACGATCTCGTCGGCCGGCAAGACGTTCTCCTATACCGGGTGGAAGATCGGTTGGGTGTGCGCGGCGCCCGACCTCCTCGCTGCGGTGCGCACCGCGAAGCAGTTCCTGACGTACGTGAACGGCGCGCCGTTCCAACACGCGGTCGCGGTGGGCCTCGCAACTCTCCCGGATGCGTACTACCGGGACTTCGCCGCGGATCTCCAGGCTCGGCGTGACCTGCTCGTGGGCGGTCTGCGTGCCGCGGGATACGAGGTGCTCGTTCCGCGCGGCACGTACTTTGTGACCGTCGATATCCGACCGCTCGGCGAAACCGACGGCCTCGCGTTCTGCCGTTCGCTTCCCGGACGCACCGGTGTGGTCGCGGTCCCGAACGTCGTCTTCTACGACGACAAGGACGCGGGCCGGAGCCTCGTCCGCTTCACGTTCTGCAAACGCCGCGAGGTCCTCGAGGAAGCCGTGACTCGCCTCCAAACCCTCAACTTGCGTCAATAACCCACCTGACAGGTGGGTTATTGACGCAAGTTTGTTGGTGGCGGTGGGGCTATGTCTCACCCTCTGAGTTGAATATCCGGAATGCAACGACTTGCAAGGTTCGCGGCCGGTCACCACGGGGTATTCCGCCTCGAGCACGCTCGGATGGTTGGGGTCTCAGACCGACAGGTCCACGCGGCTCTGGCGCGTGGCGAAGTCGTCCGGGTGTTCGGCGAGGCCTATCGCTTCGCGGCGGCACCGGCGACCTGGCATGGGAGGTTGCTTGCGGCTTGTTGGGCCGGCGATTTTCGCTCGCTGGCATCGCACCGTTCCACGGCCGCACTGCGCGAGCTTCCGGGCGCCGATCGAGATGTATCGAAATCACTTGCCCGCGATGGCGCCGGGCGCAGCATTACGGTCTGATCGTTCACGAGCTCAAGGACTTGTGCTTCGAACGCGACGTGACGATCGTCGACGGTATCCCCACCGCGTCAGTGCCCTTGACCTTGCTCGGACTCTCCGCAGTTCGGCCGGCGGTCGTTGCGCTCGCGCTCGAACGCGCCCTTCGGCGCAACTTCACCACGCTGACTGAGCTCGACGAGATGATGGAACGGCTGGGCGGACGGGGCCGCCGCGGAGCGAGGCGGCTACGAACGGTCCTGGCGGCGCGGCCTCGTGATCTTCGACCGTCGGACAGCGATATGGAGACGTTGTTGTTCGCGGCCTTGCGATGGGCGGGGGTTGCGCTGTCGCAGCGTCAGGTCTTGGTCCATCATCGCGGGAAGTTCGTTGGCCAGATCGACGGTGGTTGGCCGGACGCTCGCGTCGGTTACGAATACGACTCCGATGAGTCCCATACGGGTCGGGTCGCGACGGCCGCGGACTCTGCCCGCCGGCATCGACTGACCGCCGCCGGATGGCTCGTGGTCACAGTGGTCAATTCGGATCTGCGATCGGGCGCAACCTTGGCCTGCGCGGCTCTCGACGAGCTGCTCCGCCAACGTGCACCCCGACTTGCGTCAAAGACCGACCGCTGAGGTGGATTATTGACGCGAGTTGGTGGGGTTAGGGGTTGAGCTTGTCGACGACGCGGTCGGTTTGGGCCTTCTGCTCGTAGATGAGCCGCGCGAGCCAGAAGCGCAGGAAGCCGGCGATCGAACCGCGCAGGAAGAGCGCCGAACCGACGACGGTCACCGCGACGCCGATCAACGCGATGATGATTGCGTCACGTTGTCCCAGCGGATTCGTCGTGCCGTTCGACTGCACGTATCCCGCGATCGCGACGATCACGCCGATGATCATGAGCGTGAGCCCACCGCGCATGAACAGCCGGTCACGACCGGCCGCGGGATCGCGCACCTGCATTGCCGCGATGTCCTGCTTGAACTGGTCGACCCGCTCCGGGTGCTCGATCATGCCATCCCCATTCTTTCTTCGCGTTCGTACATGAGCTGTCCCCGGCTACGCGCCGAGGTACGCCTTGGACAAATCGTCGGCCAACTCGGCCGGAGTACCGACCTTGGCCACCTTGCCGTGCACCAACACTGCGGCCAGGTCGGCCACGCCGAGCACCGTGCTCGCGAACTGTTCCACGACGAGAATCGATACACCTTCGCGCGCGACCTGCGCCACGATCTCGTAGAGCTCTTCGACGATGATCGGTGCGAGCCCCATCGACAGCTCGTCGAGCAAGAGCAGAGCGGGGCGAGTGGCGAGGCCGCGCGCCATCGCGAGCATCTGCTGCTCGCCGCCCGACAACGTTCCGGCGAGCTGACGTCGGCGTTCCTTGAGGCGTGGAAAGCGACGGTACGCCTCCTCTTCGACCGCGCTCAACGACACGCCCGCGTAGGTCATCATCCGCAGGTTCTCGCGCACGGTGAGGTTCGGGAAGATGCCGCGCCCCTCTGGAATCAGGCACAATCCGCGGCGAGCCAACTCCTCGGGCGCGGTGCCGTTCACGCGACGACCGGCAATGAGTACGTCGCCGGAGGAAACCGGATGCAACCCGGCCGCCACCCGCAGCGTGGTCGTCTTGCCGGCGCCGTTCGGTCCCAGGAGCGCGACCACACTGCCGGACGGCACCGCGAGGTCGATGCCGAAGAGCACGTCGATGCGATCGTACGCGGCATGGACGTTGCGGAACTCGAGCAGGTTGACCGTCGGCGGCGGCATCGTCACGGGCTGAGTCACGAGTTGGTCCCCAGGTACGCGGAGAGCACCGCTTCGTCGTGTTGGATCTCCGACGGCGTGCCGCTGGCAATGATGCGGCCGAAGTCGAGCACATGTACTTGCGCGCACACCTTCATCACGAGATGCACGTCGTGCTCGACCAACACGACCGCCATGCCATCGGCGGCGAGCGCCCGCAGCAACTCCGCGAAGACGACCGTCTCGTTCTCGTCTTGGCCCGACGCGGGCTCATCGAGGAGCAACACCTTGGGTTTGGTGGCGAGACAACGCCCCAGCTCGACGAGGCGGCACTGACCGGTGGGCAGCGAGTCGACGCGCGCATCTGCGACCGCGGTGAGTCCCACTTGTTCGACGATCCGCTCCACGACCGTCGCGGGGTCGTCGCGGTCGTGGGACCACCCCTTGCGTACGTCGGCCGCGACCCAGATGTTCTCGCGGACGCTCAACAGACTGAAGAGTTCGAGGCGTTGGAACGTACGTGCCATTCCAAGTCGGGCGCGCTTCGTGGGTGAGAGCCGAGTGAGGCTTCGGCCATCGAGGCGAACCTGCCCGTGGCTCGGAGGGAGCAGCCCAGTGATCACGTTGAACAACGTGGTCTTGCCCGCGCCGTTGGGGCCGATCAGCCCGGTGACCAATCCCGGTTCCGCGGCGAACTCCACATCGTCGAGCGCCACGTTTCCGCCAAAGCGCACCGTGACCCCGGAGACCTCAAGGAGTGCCATGAAGCTCCAGTTCCGAAGCCAATACCGACGTAGTGCCGAGTTCGCGGTCGAGCCGCTCGACGTCGGCGTCGGTCCAGGGTCGGTCGATGCCGATCCATTCCAATGGTGTGCGGTCCGGCGACGATTCGAGCTGCGCGAGCACGCGCTGTCTCGTCGCGGCCGAGAGAGTGGCGACCGCGGTCGCGATCAGCGGAATCACGAAGAGTCCAATGACGAAGGTCCAGTTGTCGATCGCGTCGGCGAGTCGGAGCCCGTACAACGCCGCCAACGCCAACGCCATGACCAACAACGACGATGGGGAGCCCGCGAGTGGCGCGAAACCCTCGCGCATCGGATGCACGGCGCCGTTGGGGTCACGTCCGAGCCCGATTCCGGTCGCGCCAGGAAGTAGTCCGACCCACTGGACGATGCTCGGGAACAGCACGCCGATCAAGGGCAGCACGGCGTACAGCGAGATCCCGGCGAACAGCGCACCTCCGACTGCACCGATCCCGCCGACGACGGCGAGCGCGAATACTTGGAGGCTGCTCACGAGATCGAAGTTGCCCGCCTGAATGGTGGTGAGCTGCGTGGCGTAGAGGGCGCCGCCGAGCCCGGCGACGCCAGCAGAGATCGCGAAGACCAAGAGCTTGGTGCCGAGCAGATTCATGCCCAGCGTGGCGCAGGCGGCCTCGCTGTCCTTCATCGCGATGAGGCGACGGCCGAGGCGGCCACGTCGGATGGCAATGACGAACAACGACACCAGCGCGAACGCGACGGCGCCGATCACGATCTGCGAGCCGGGATCATCGAACTTCGTGCCGAACGCGCGAAGGGGATCGACGCCGATGGAGCCCTGGGTGAAGAGGTCGACGGTGAACCAGCCGAACACTGCAAACTTCGGCAACGTGAAGATCCAGCGGTCGAGGATCGTCGCGAATGCGGCGGTGCCGAGCGCGAGGTAGATCCCGGAGAGGCGCAGCGCGGGGAGCGCGATGAGCGCGCCGACGGCCGCGGCGATGAGCACGGCCCACACGAGCGCGAGTGGATCGCCGCCGTGGCCAAGGTGTGCCATCACGAGCCCACCGATGCCGGCGAAGCTCAGTTGACACAACGAGATCTGACCACCGAACCCGACGAGCGGGACGAGCGAGAGCGCCACGATGCCGATCGGGAAGATTCGTCCGTACGTGAGTTGGTCGGGCGTCGACAGGGTGGTCATCAACACCACACCGCCGAGCACGACCACGCCCGCAAACGTGAGTGCGCCGCGCACGCTCGGCATGGGGAAGAATTCGCGGCTGCGCGTCATGCGCCCCCGCAGCCGCGGGTTCGGCAGCACCAGCAGCACCAGGAACAACAGCACCGCCGGGCTCGCGATGCGCAGGCCGATCAAGTATTGGTTCTGCGGCAGGTAGCCAGTGAGATAGCCGTCGGTGAGGCCCACCACGATCGCGCCGAGGAGCGTGAGCGGAAGGCTACGCAGTCGACCGAAGATCGCTGCCGCGTACGCGCTCACGATGAGCAGGCTCAGTGATGGCGCATCGAGCGTGACGTTCGGCGCGATCAGGATTCCGCCGATGGCCGCCAGGACGGTTCCGAGCGCCCAGGCCACCATCGAGACGCGGTTGGGGCGCGCACCATTGAGCGCGGAAAGGGATGGATCGTCAACCGCGGCGCGCATCGCGAGTCCCACGCGGAATCTTGTCAGGCCGAAGCGCAGCGCGATCCCGACGACGATGGCCACGCCGATCGTGATGGCTTGATGCCACGTGATGGTGGTGGGGCCGAGGTGGATGGTGGGACTCGACGCAAAGAACTTCGACATGGGACGACTCACGCCCGGCGCCCAGATCAGCTGCGCGAGACCGATCATGAACAAGAGCAATGAGATGGACACCACGAGTTTCACGGTGTCCGTGGTGCCACGTAACCCGCGCATCACCACCACCTCGAGCAGCATCCCGAAGAGCGGGGCCATCATGCCGAGGATCACCACGAGACAGACCGGAACCGGCCAGCCCCAATCGAAGCGCAGTTGCCAGTACGCGAACGCGGCGAGCATGCCGGCCGCGCCGTGCGCGAAGGTGAAGATGCCCGTGGTCGTGTACGTGAGGACCAAGCCGCTCGCGATGACCGCGTAGATCGCGGCGAGGCTCAGACCGACGATGGTAAAGGTGAGGAACTTGTCCACGCGACTCCTGGGACGCCATGCACCGCGAGGTCGGGAGCTCCCGACCTCGCGGTCACACCACTACTTGAAATCGGCCATCGTCTTGCCGACGTCGGCCAGGGTGACACCCTTCCCATAGTCGCCGGTGAGCGTGTGCACGCCCGCGGGGTCGCACCGATAGATCCCGTCGGTGGGCTTGAGGTCGCTGACGACCTTGAACCCGGACGCCGACGCGAGGAACTCGACGAAGCACGGCGATGCCTTCGGCGCACTCAGGTCGATGGAGGCATGCAGCCCGCCGCCGGTCCATTGTTTGATGCTGCGGGCGTTGTCGTACACGCATTTCCGGGTGAGGTCGTTGCCGCACTTGTCGGCGGCAGTCGCGAACAACATCCAGGCCGACCAGGCCTGGAGCCCGAGGAGCGCCTTTGCTTTGCCCGACGGCAGGTACTTCTTGAACGCGTCGAGGTACTGCTGAGTCGCGCTGCCGGGCGTCGCGGTTTCGAACGGCGCGAAGATGCTCCGCACGTACACGTTCTTGATGGCCGCGCCGCCGGTCTGCTGGAGCTTCGCGTCATAGTGGTTCGCGTCGACGCGAATGAAGTCGAGGGAGTAGCCGATGTCGGTGAGCGCCTGCTCCAACTTCGCCAGGTTTTCGGGCTCGCCCGTCCACAGCAGACCCTTGACGCCGGTGTCCTTGATCTTCTGCGCGACGGGGGTCCAGTCGAGCAAGCCGAGCGGCGGATACAGGTCGTCGTACACCTTGGTCCAACCGAGACTCTTCGCCACCTCGTCCCCCTCCCTGGCCGTGACCTTCGTGGCGTCGACATCACCGGTCAGCACGCCGTACGCCTTCGTGGCCGCCGGGAACTTCTTGGAGAGGTAGCGGTAGTCGCCACTCGGGATCGAGTCGACCTTGTTCGGAACCGGCTGGACGAGCAGATCCGCGCCACGGGCCGCGGAACTCACCACATAAGCCGGGATCTCGGGCATGAGGCACGTGAGGCGGGTCGGGACTCCGTTCTCGTCGAAGACGGCGCCGCCGCCGACGACCATGAAGTCCTGGGCGCAACTCTCGACCATGCGCGCCTTGACGTCGGTGAGCTTGGCG
>JANYLF010000171.1 GCA_025357995.1 Acidimicrobiia bacterium
TACGACATCGCGTGCGAGACCAACTTGATGCTCGCGCCGATCAACTCGCCCGCCGAAATCCTCGCGAGCGCCCAGTTGGCGACGCGTGAGTTCTTCACGACGCTGCCCGACGGGCGGAGAACGCCCGGATCGTTTCTTGCAGTCCGGCGCGGCCCTGACGCGACCAGTCCCGCGCCAATCCGCGCCGCGCCGATCCACCCGGCGCGTTCGGGTGCGGGCGCGTGGGCGGGCGTCAACATTGTCGAGCTCGGTAGCGGCGCGGCCGGGCCAATTTCCACTCGATACTTCGCCGAGAACGGCGCGACGGTGTTGCGGATCGAGTCGAGGAGCCGACCCGATTTCCTGCGTGTGTACGCGCTCGGCCCGAACAATCCTCACGGCCTCGAGGGTGCGGCAATGTTCGACGGCCTGAATCCCGCGAAGCGCGACGTGCTGTTCAACCTCAAGCACCCGAAGGCGGTCGAGCTGGTCCGGCGGTTGATCGTGGAGTGGGCCGATGCCGTCGCCGAGAACTTCGCTCCGCGCGCCATGAAGGGCTTCGGGCTCGACTACGACTCGCTCGTGGCCCACAAGCCCGACCTCGTGATGGTGAGCGCGTGCTTGAACGGTCAGACCGGCCCGCACAAGGACTACCCCGGTTTCGGTGGGCAGGGGTCCGCGCTCGCGGGATACAACTTCGTCACCGGTTGGCCCGATCGCGAACCCGTCGGCCCGCACGGAACCATCACCGATTCCCTCGCACCGCGGTTCGTCGCCACCGCGCTCGCGGCCGGGCTCCTCCACCGTCGCCGCACCGGCACGGGCGTGTACCTCGATGTGAGCCAGGTCGAAGCCGCGATCTACACCCTCTCGCCGTGGCTGCTCGAGTTCCAAGCGACCGGTGTCGCGCACGGCCGCGTCGGCAACGACGACGCGGCCGCGTCGGTGCACGGCGCGTTTCCGTGCGCGGATGTCCCAGACGGCAAGGGAGGCGGTGTGACGGATCGTTGGATCGCGATCGCGGCGTGGACTCCCGATGATCGCGACCGACTCGTCGCGATCACGGGAGAGGACATCGCGTCGTATACCCGCACGCGCCAGGCGCTCGACGTGGCCGAGATGCTGCAAGCCGTGGGGATCGAGGCAGTCCCCGTCCAGGACTTCGGCGACCAGCACTCCGACCCGCAGATCGCGCATCGCGGCCACTACGTGCCGCTCACCCACCCGTTCATGGGCCCTGGCCTCTACGAACGCAACGGTTTCCGGCTCTCCGATGCTGTGGGCGGCTACGACCGGCCGGGACCAACGCTCGGCCAGGATCAAGACTGGGTCCTCCGTGAAATCCTCGGTCTCACCCCGGATGAACAGTCCAGCCTCGCGGCCGACGGCGTCTTCGACTGATCATCGGAACCTGACCGAACGATCACATTCGGCCGGTAGCCTGGGGGACGTGGTGAGAGCCGCCTTCGCACTCGTGATCCTCGGGATCGTGTTCATTCCCTTGGAGAAGCTGCGCCCGGTCCGCCACGGTCAACGTACGTTCCGCACCGGCACTCGGACCGACGTTGCGCATTTCATCATTACGGGCACCCTCGGCGCGATCGCGCTCGTCGCGCTCATCGTGGTGGTCGCAGTCCCGCTGCAACGCCTCACGCCCGACGCGCTCCGGACCGCGATCACCGCCCAGCCCGCGTTGGTCCAGTTCTTCGAAGCGCTCGTGATCGTGGAGTTCGCGGGCTATTGGGCCCACCGCGCGCATCACGAGATCCCAGTGCTCTGGAAACTGCATCGTGTGCATCACTCGAGTCCGCAGATGGACTGGTTGGCTTCGGCGCATTTGCATCCACTCGACAGCGCGACGAGCCGCATCGTCGCGATCGTGCCGCTGGCCATCCTGGGCTTCAGCCGCGAGACGTTCGGCGCGGCGCTCGTGCTGTTGCAGTTCCATGCCATCTTCCAGCACGCGAACTTCCGCGTGCGGTTCGGGCCGCTCGGGAACGTACTGTCCTCCCCGCATTTCCACCACTGGCACCACACCGGCGACGTGCAAGGGCGCGACAAGAACTACGCCGGACTCTTCCCCTGGGTCGACCGACTGTTCGGCACGTATCACGCACCCGTGCACGAGTGGCCGTCGCGCTACGGGATCGACGAGCCCATGCCCGCCGGGTATCTCCGCCAGCTCCGTTCACCGTTCGTGAAGGCCGCGTGATGCGCGCGTTGGAGATTCTCGAACCCGACGCGACGGATCTCCCCGCGATCGACCTCACCGCGGCCGATGCGGACACATGGACCGGAACGGGATTCCGCCACTTCGACCGGCGCACGTACGAGGAGCGTTACGCGGAACTCGGTTTCGGGCTTGGTACCGTGCGCCGCCGCCAACGCCGCGACGACGCCTGGTGGGAAACCCCCGCCGGCATGCTCGCGGCGGTGGTCGTGCTGCTCCTCCTGCTCTGGATGAGCACCACATAAACCGAAGCGAGCCGCACACTCCGGGTCCATCGGCCCGCGCTCGGCGAGCGGGGCCCGAACGGCCTGGCCCGCAGGGCCAAGAGTGGAAATTACGCGGGCATGCAGGCGCCGCCGTCGACGCACAGGGTCTGACCGGTCACGAGCTTTGCGTCGTCCGAGGCGAAGAAAACCGCGGCGCCCGCGAGGTCTTCGGGCTCCAACGTCTGTTTCATGGCCGACATCATCGGGATCATGCCGATGAACTCCTCGGGCACGATCTTGCGAGTGGCCTCGGTCATGGTGACCCCCGGCGCGATGCAGTTGACGGTCACGTTGTACTGACCGAGTTGGCTCGCCAGGAACTTCGTGAGTCCGATCACGCCCCATTTGGTCTGGCTGTAGGTAAACGCGCCAACCTCGTGGAAGTCGCCCATCGGCATCAAGTTGTACATGTACGCCGCGCCCGACGATTGGTTGATGATCCGCCCCCACCGCTGCTCGACCATCGCCGGTGCGCAGGCGCGGGCCATGAGCCATGCCCCGTGCAGGTTCACTTGGAACACCTTCTGGAGGTACTCGTAGTCGTTGCGCTCGTTCTGGATGTCGTAGTAGAGCGCGGCGTTGTTGACCAAGATGTCGAGTGAGCCGTAGTGGGCGATAGTGGCCGCGGCACATGCCTTCGCCGAGTTCTCGTCGGCGATGTCGGTCGAGACGAAGATCGCGTCGCCCTGGCCTTCGAGGCGCGCCATCGCGGAGGCCGCCCGCTCTTCGTTGATCTCTGCGACGACGACCTTCGCGCCTTCCGCGAGAAAGCGCTCCGCGTACGCCAGGCCGATGCCCTGGCCCGCGCCGGTGACGATCGCAACCTTGTCCTGCAGACGTCCCATGACGTTCACTCCTTGGCGCATCCGTGCGCGATCAACGGTTGTAGTGGCTACTTACGCAATCGAGCGATGAGGTTGAACTGCTCGGTGACGACCGGGGCACCCGACTCCGCGTCGGTCCACTCGGTCTTGATGACGATGAATGTCATCGTGGCGGAGTCGGTGTTCTTCTCGTAGACATCTGCCACGTGACCTCGGCCACTCAGTACGTTCCCGACCTCGACCGGTCGGTGGTAGATGAACTCCTGTTCACCGTGGAGCACGAGCGCGCCCTGGCCGTGCAACGCGCCCATGACCGCGTGCATCGGGTTGGTGCCGCCGGTCGGATCGTCGGGCTGGTCTTCCGCAAAGGTTCCCCAGAAGCCCATCGCGAACGTGAACGTGGGCGGCGCCGGGAGATCGTCGAAGCCCGCATCGCGCGCGACGCGACGGTCGCGATAGATCGGGTTCGCATCACCGACCGCGTTCGCGAACGCGGTGACCGGGCCGCGTTCGACCGTGACCGTCCAGGCGCCGGTCGGCTTGCCGATGATGCTCGTGTCCATCTTCCCCGCTCTCGCGCCTCCGGCGCAGGCCGCTTGGGCCCCGCCTCGGACGTCCTGTCGGACCGCGTTGCGGCTGGTCCTCGGCTTTGGCAACGCTCGATGATCGTTCGCTACGGTGACGCCAACGTCAGTTTTCTCGTCGGGGGAAGGAACGCGCAAATGGGCATGCTTGATGGCAAGGTCGCGATCGTGACCGGAGCCGGCAACGGCGTTGGTCGCGGCGAGGCGGTGCTGCTCGCGGCGCATGGCGCGAAAGTCGTCGTGAACGACCTCGGAGGGTCGGTCAGCGGCGACGGTTCCGACGCCCGCGTGGCCGACGAGGTCGTCGAGGTGATCAAGGCGCGCGGCGGCGACGCCGTCGCCAACTACGACTCCGTGGCGGACTACGACGGCGCCGCCAACATCATCAAGACCGCGCTCGATGCGTTCGGTCGCCTCGACGTGCTCGTGAACAACGCGGGAATCCTGCGCGACAAGATGATGTTCTCGATGACGCCCGAGGATTTCGACGCGGTCGTCAAAGTTCACATGTACGGCTCGTTCAACACGATGCAACACGCCTCCGCGTACTGGCGCAACGAGTCGAAGGAAGGTCGCCAACCGTCGGCGTCCATCATCAACACGGTGTCGTCGGCCGGACTCCAAGGCCAGGCCAGCCAGATCTACTACGGAGCGGCAAAGGCCGGGAACGCGGCCATGACGATCATCGCATCGTTGGAACTCTCGCGCTACGGCGTGCGCGCCAACTGTGTGGGACCCGGCGGTGCCACCCGGATGGTCGGTGCGGCGATGGCGGGCATCGAGATCAAGCCACCCGACGAGTACGACGGCTTCACCGCCATGAACCCGGGGAACTCCGCGCCCGCGGTCGTATTCCTCGCGTCGGACGAATCGAAGCCGATCACCGGTCAGGTGTTGCGGATGGTCGGCAACTCCCTGTGCGTCTACCAGCCCTGGCAGATGGGTGAGGAGTTCTTCGCCACGGACAAGGAAGGGAACCCCGCGCAGTGGGACCCGGCCGACATCGGCCGCATCCTCGGGCGGTACCACTTCAAGACCATGAACGCCGGCATCGACGCGCAGCGCCGCAAGTAGTCTCCGCGGCGCGTGGGATTCCAAGCTGACTTCACCACCCTCGGCTACGAGGAGCGCAACGGCGTCGCGTACGTCACGCTCAATCGACCCGAGCGGCACAACGCATTCAACTCGTTGATGCAGCGTGAGCTGCACGCGCTCTGGCGCGGGTTGCGTCGCCACGACGACGTGCGGTGCATCGTGCTCACGGGCGCGGGCGACAAAGCATTCTGCACGGGCATCGACCGCATGGAGCAGATGGGCGGCGAGACCGACGACTCGACCGACAACGACATCGTGGGTTCCGGGGGTCAGACGCCGTTCATGTTCAATGACCCCGGCGACTACATCGGCCCGAAGTCCTGCGACCTCTGGAAGCCGGTGATCGCGGCGGTCAACGGGATGGCGTGCGGTGGCGCGTTCTATATGCTCGGCGAGGTGGAGTTCATCATCGCCGCGGAACACGCAACCTTTTTTGACCCTCACGTGACCTACGGGATGACCGCGGCGTACGAACCGATCCACATGGCCGGGATCATGCCGTTCCCGGAGATCATGCGGCTGTCGCTCCTCGGCAATCACGAACGCATGTCTGCGGCCCGCGCCCACGAGATCGGGATGGTCAGCGAGATCGCACCGGCCGGCGAGCTGTTGGATCGCGCCACGTGGGCCGCCGAGGCCATCGCGTCGGCTCCCCCACTCGCGATCCAGGGGACGGTGCGGGCCATCTGGGGCGCCCGCGAGCACGGGCAACGCGAGGCCGTGCGCCTCGGATACGCGTACGTCGCGATGGGAACGAGCCAGGACTCGATCGCCGAGGGCCAGAGGGCCTTCGAATCCGGCCAGCGGATCGAGTGGAGACTGCGTTGAAGGCAGTCGAAGGCGAACGCAAC
>JANYLF010000217.1 GCA_025357995.1 Acidimicrobiia bacterium
CGCATCATCCACTGCTCCAGCGGACGGCGATAGACGGGGAAGTTCCCACGCTCGCTGCGGCCGTCGGCAGTCACTTCTTCGTTGGCCAACACCGTGCCGAGTGCGGGACACCAGTTGACCGGCGCTTCGGTGAGGTACGCGAGGCGATAGGAATCGACGAGTTCGCGGCGGCCGCGTTCGTCGAGCGACGACCAACCAACGTCCGGGTCTGCTTCAAGGATCGGGAGGAGCTCCGCGATCGGCCGAGCGCGGTCGAGATCGAAGTCGTACCAGCTGTTGAAGATCTGTAAGAAGATCCACTGGGTCCAGCGGTAGTAACCGGGATCCGTGGTCGCGGGACCGCGTCGCGAATCGTGACCGAGACCAAGCGCGCGGAGTTGCCGGCGCATCGTCGCGATGTTCGCCTCGGTGGTGACGCGCGGATGTTGACCCGTCTGGACTGCGTACTGTTCGGCAGGGAGGCCGAACGCGTCGTAGCCCATCGCGTGCAGAACGTTCTTGGCGTTCATACGCTGGAACCGCGCGTAGACGTCGGTACCGATGTAACCGAGAGGATGGCCCACGTGGAGGCCCGCGCCACTCGGGTACGGGAACATATCGAGCACGAAGACGGGATCACGGCCCGCGATGCGCTCCGCTCCCTCGGAGAGAAGACCCGTCGGGTTCGGCGCCCAAAAGGTGTGCTCGACATCCCAGCGGTCCTGCCAGCGGGATTCGATCTCGTTCGCAAGGCGCGCGTCGTACCGGTGGCGAGGAATGTCGTCGGTCATCGGGTTCGAGCGTACCGGGGGGTTGTCAGGCCGCCTGCTACTTTGAACTCTCCCCTACGGGGCTGTAGCTCAGGCGGTAGAGCACTTCCATGGCATGGAAGGGGTCAGGGGTTCGAGTCCCCTCAGCTCCACTTCTTCACATCCCGCAGGGACGACAGCGCTACTCCGCGGCGCCCGCGTGGAAAGCGTTGTCACGCCAGCGGCCGATTCCCGGTGACGGCCAGAGCGGACCGAGCAAGAGACGGCCGTCGTCGCGGAAGCCTTGGAGCAGCTCCCAAGCGCGTTCGGGCTCCGGGTGTTGCTGCGCACAGAGACCGGTCGCGAGATGCAGGGGACTCACCGCGAGATGACCGATCCAGGTGGCATCCGGACTCGGTCCGAAGTGGAACACAGTGTGGCCCGGGTTGTGCGCGCCCGTGAGCTCGGCGCGCATACCGGGCACGACCTCGGTGTCGTCGTCGATGGTGTCGACGAGTCCGGCGTCGATGAACTGACGCCACACCGCGGTGGAGGGAAACTCGCGCGGCACGCGTTCGAACTCGACGAGCGACGCGACCGGGATCACGATACGCGCGTTGGGGAAGAGTGGAACCCATCCACCATCTTCATCGCGTCGAGCCATCATGCCGACGGTCTCGATGTGCGAGATGAGCACGGTATCGATCGTTGCGACCGGGAAGCCCTCGCGTTCCATCAACTCCACGAACGCGTCAGTGTGCACGGCGCCCGCAGCGGGATCGTGCAACACCTCGTCGGCGGCTTGCAGAGGATCGAGGACGATACGCCGGCCGTCGCTCTCGATGATCCACGCCGAGGCGCTCGCGCCGAACTCGGTGTCACTCGCCCACTCCGGACTCCGCCACGTCACCGACTGCACATCGTCGACGGTGAGCCCCGCGGCTTCGGGCGCGATCATCACGTCGATGTACAACACGCGGGTCAGCGTGATCCCACCGATCGTCAACGTCGTGCGCTCGGCCATACGGCGACGATACCGCCGCACCGACCCTCGCGAGAACCGGTTTCTGGCGCTCGGAACGCGCTGAACACCGCGCCTTCTTGGTGCGGAAAGTGTTTGGTGGCACCTTCGCTTGCGGCGCGAGTTAGTCCGTCGGTGAGAGCGGGCGTCGATCTTCGGCGAACGATCCCGACCCAGCGCCGGCGTAGTCGTGTTGGCGCCACGCTTCGTAGGCCACCACGCTCACCGCGTTCGACAGGTTAAGGCTGCGATTATTCGGACGCATCGGGATTCGCAACCGGTGGTCGGCCTCGAAGCCGTCGAGCACGTCATCGGGGAGCCCCGTCGCCTCGCAGCCGAAGACGACGACATCGCCGTCGCGATAGTCGACCTGGTCGAAGCGACGATGGGTTGCGCCGGATGTCGTCGCGAACCAACGGCAGTTCTCGCCCAACCCGGCGCGACATTCGGCCAGGGTCGTCCACACCGTGGTGGAGGTGAGCTCGTGGTAGTCGAGCCCACCGCGGCGCAACGCCGGTTCGTCGAGCGTGAACCCGAGCGGCTCGATGAGGTTGAGTCGGGCCCCCACGTTGGCGCAGACCCGAATGATATTGCCGGTGTTCACCGCAATCTGGGGCGAGACGAGCACGATCTCCAACACGGCGACATTGTCGCACCTGCGCGGTCGACGCGGGCAGCTCCGCGTTCAGGATTCGTAGAGCGGTTCCGCGAACGAGTGGCGGAGACGCGAGTCGTTCACAAGCGACGCGCGCGTGATCACCGCGTTGCCGAAGCGCGATTGCAGATCGTCGACCGCGAGATCAAGTGCTCGGTTGGCGCGGCCCGGGCGCGCGAACGGCAACGTCAGTTGCAACGGATCGCGCGGAACGAGGTTGGAACACGCGAGCCCGATCAGCGTGGCGCCCCGTTCCTCGATGATCGGCGCGGCCTTCGCGAGCAGCTCGCGCGCCGCCACCACGATCGGCTCATTGAGGTCCGTCGGCATGTCAACGGAGAGTGCTCGACTGATCCGCTCGGAATCCCCCAGACGGAGCCGCAAAGTGATTGTGCGGGCGAGCCGCTCGTCGGCCCGGAGCCGGCGCGCCACTCGGTCCACGATTGCGAGCAGCGCGGTGTCGAGCTCTTCGACGTCGCGCCGCGGCCGGCCCAGCGCGCTCTGTGAACCGATCGACCGTCGACGCGCGGGCGCTCGAACCCGGCGAGGATCACGGTTCCATGCGATTGCGTGCAGGTGCGCGGCGTGGGCGCGGCCGAGGGCCGCCGCGAGTACTCGATCCGGGATGTTGGCCATCTCCCCCACCGTCGCAATGCCCATCGAGTGCAGCCGTTCGGAGGTCTTGGGGCCGACACCCCACAAGCGTTCGACCGGTAGCGGATGGAGGAACCCGAGCTCACCACCCGCGGGGACGAGACAGATGCCGTCGGGCTTCGCACTCACGCTGGCGACCTTGGCGAGGAACTTCGTAGTGGCGATGCCAATCGAGACGGGCAGGCCTACGTCGGCGCGTACCGTCGTGCGGAGCTGCGCCGCGATGGCTTCGGGCGTTCCGAACAGCCGACGCGCGCCGCGCACGTCCAAAAATGCCTCGTCGATCGAGATGCCTTCGACGAACGGCGTCACGTTGCGGAAGCACGCGAACACCGCACGGCTGGCCTCGAGGTATGCGTCGAACCGCGGCGACACCACGACCGCGTTCGGGCACAGTCGGCGGGCCGCTCGTTCGTTGGTGGGAGTCTTGATGCCGAAGGCCTTGGCTTCGTAACTCGCGGCCACGATGACGCCACCGCCAACGAGCACCGGACGGCCGTGTAACGACGGGTCGTCGCGTTGCTCGACCGATGCGAAGAACGCATCGAGATCCGCATGCAGAATCCCCGCGTCGCCGACCTCACCACCTGGAGTCTCATCCGCCGCCGGCCGGTTCACGAACACACGTTCGCACACCAGCCGGGCCCCCGCAACCTCGAGTCGGGAGTTACACCTCCGCGGCGGCCGCGAGGCGTTCGAGGGTCGTCTCCATACCCGCTCGGTTGTGCGTGAGCCGGTCGCCGACACCGCTCGCGGGCTTGCCGAGTTGCGCGGCGATCTTGCCGCGCTGATCGATCCAAGTCTCGGTGACTCGACACCCGGTCGGGGTCGGCTCGAACGCGTACCGCCACTCCGCGACCTTGAGCCCGATCGCGGTCACCCGGAACGAAAACAGCTTGCCTGGTTCTACGTCGACGATCGTGGAGATGGTGTTCCACTTCTTCTTCCCGTTCTTGTTCGAACCCTTGAACTTCGCGCCCGGCGCCGGACCGCTCGCGCCCTTGAGCCATGTGGCGCCGACGGCCTCCGGCGACCACTCGCCCATCCGGGTCACGTCCGAGACCATGGCCCAAACCTTCTCCGCCGGCGCGTTGATGTCCCGACTCACACTCACTGGTTCAGTCATGGACCGCACGCTACCCACCCCGCCCGGATGACGACAGCCCGGCCCTCTCCTACGATCCGCCCATGACGATCACCACGGACGCGACCACGCCATTCGTTCCGCCCACCGCGGCAGAGGCACTCGAGCGGCTCGGCATGCCGATGATCGACGCTATGCGAACGCAGCGCGCCGTGCGACGGCTCAAGCCGGAGCCGGTTGCGCACGACGTGCTGCTCCCCCTGCTCGAACTGTCACTCAAGGCGCCGACCAGCTCGAACACGCAGGACTGGTCGTACCTGGTCGTGGAGGATCCCGAGCAGAAGGCGCGACTCGGCCGGCTCTACTGGAAGCTGTATCGAGTCTTCAATCCAATCGTCGAACGGATGGCGAAGGGCAACGAGCAGGAGCTGCGCAACATGCGCCCGGGTCAATGGCAGGCCGAGCATTTCGCGGAGATCCCCGTGTTCGTCATCCCGTGCTACCGCCGCAACCTGAAGCACAAGCCGGTCGGTCGTCCGCAGCTCTCGGTCTCCGCGTTCTACGGCTCGGTATATCCCGCCGTGCAAAACCTCTTGCTCGGGTGCCGTGCGGTCGGTCTCGGAGCGTCGCTCCAGACGCTGCCGATCTGGTGGGTCCCGTCGGTCCGCAAGATCCTCGACCTCCCACGAGACGTGCGACCAGTGTGCATCATCCCGATTGGTTGGGCGCAAGGGAACTATGGACCGACGGTGCGTCGACCGATCGGCGAAGTCGTCCATCTCGACCACTTCGGAAATCAGCCGTTCGCAACGACCTGACCTACGTACCGGACTCCCGCAGCGACTTGAGATCGCTGAGAATCCAGGCCCAACCGCCGCCACCCTGTTCGAGCCAGACATCGGCATCCGCCGCGATCATCGCGCCGGCCTGCGAAGCGCCCGTCACGTCGTGGGTCACACTCTTTGCTCACCTGTCGACTCGCTAGGTTCATCGCATGCACACAACCTCCGCTCCCCCTCATGCGGATGACGCAGCTCGGTCCAGCGTCGGCGGCGTGACGACCACCGGCCTCGGCAAACGGTTCGGCGAGCTCTGGGCCCTGCGCGATCTCAACCTCGCCGTCCCGCAGGGAACCGTGCTCGGTCTGCTCGGGCACAACGGCGCGGGAAAGACCACCGCGATCCGCATCCTCACCACGCTGAGTCAACCGACCGAAGGCACCGGTACGGTCGCGGGCTTCGACGTCGTGCGCGACGCGGCCGCGGTCCGCGAACACATCGGCGTCGCATCGCAACAAGCAACCGTCGACGGGTTGATGAGCGCGCAGCTCAATCTCACCACGATCGGTCGGTTGCACGGCCTGTCGAAATCGGCGGCGACGAGGCGCGCCGACGACCTCCTGGTGCAACTCGACCTCACCGACTTCGCGACCGCCCTCGTGCGCACATACTCGGGAGGTATGCGTCGACGCCTCGACCTCGCGGCGAGCCTGATGGGCACTCCCGAAGTGCTGTTTCTCGACGAGCCCACCACGGGTCTCGATCCGCTCAGTCGCACCCATCTCTGGGACATGTTGAGCGAGCTCGTGCGCGGCGGCACCACCGTCATCCTCACCACGCAATACCTCGAAGAAGCGGATCGCATGGCCGACGACATCGTGGTGCTCGATCACGGCCGCACCGTCGCCCACGGAACGCCGCAGGACCTGAAGAGCCGTATCGGCGACGATCGGCTCGACGTGAAGGTCGCGTCTGCGGACGACGTCGCGCGCGCCGCGAACGTGGTGGCACCCTTCGCCGACCGCGCGCCGGCGCTCGACCCGGAACGCCACGTGATCACCGTGCCGATCAAGCCCGGCGTGCGCGTCGTGCAGGTGGTTCGCGCGCTCGACGACGCCGGAATCGACGCCATCGACGTCACCCGCCGCGAGGTCACCCTCGACGATGTCTTCGTCACCCTCACCGGAGCGAAGCCCGTCGACGACGCCGACGAAGCGGGTCGGCAGGGCCAAGAGCGGAAGTCATGAGCAAGAGCCTGCTGAACGACGCGACGGTGTTGGCGCGGCGCAATCTCGAACACATCCGTCAAGTGCCGGAGAAACTCACGAACGTGACGGTGCAGCCGCTGATGTTCGTGCTGCTCTTCGCGTACGTGTTCGGTGGCGCGATCAAGGTGAAGGGCGGCGGGTACGCGGAGTACTTGCTCGGCGGCATCCTGATCCAGACGCTCGCATTCGCCATGATGGGACCCGCCCAGACCGTCGCAACCGACTTTCAACAAGGCGTGATCGATCGCTTTCGCTCACTTCCCACTCGTCGTTCCGCATACCTGCTCGGCCACTACCTCGCGGAGATGCTGGGTGCGATCCTCACCATCGTGATCCTGATCGGCACCGGCTTTCTCGTCGGCTGGCGATCCCACGCGGACGTCCTGCACCTGACCGAAGGCATCCTGCTGCTGCTCGTCTTCGCGTCAGGCATCATGTGGATGGGCCTCTGGCTCGGGGTCCTCGTCCGTTCGCCCGACGCGGTAATGGGTATCGGGTTCATCATCGTGTTCCCGCTCACCTTCGTGTCCAACGCGTTCGTGCCGATCGATTCCATGCCGACGGTCTTGCAGTGGATGGCCACCGTCAATCCGGTGAGCGTCCTCATCGCGGCCGTCCGCGAACTCTTCGGGAATCCCATCACACCGGTGACCAAACACGTGTGGCCGATCGACCATCCGGTCGCAGCCGCGTGGCTCTACAGCATCGCGTTGGTCGCGCTCGGCTGGTGGCTCGCGCAGCGCCGCTACCGCGCCCGCACCACGGACTAGTTGTACTCGGGGTACGCAGGCTCGGGGTACGGGCAGTGACGGCAACCGCTGCCGCAACACTCGCGCCGGGTCGCCAACGTGGCCGCGGTCATCACGTCGTATCCGGTCGCGGGATCTCGGTAGGTCGCCTCACCGCGCGCGACGGCGTGATCGTGGGCCGCAAGCGCGGCGTGCGAGATCGTGGGTTTCCGATCCACCCCCATCGCGCGCGTTACGCGCGTCGGCCGAGCAACCCGAGCATGCGCGTGGTCACGTCGGCAACGGGTCCGACCTCCACTTCCGGACCGCAGACGCCCGGACTGCGCAGCGCCGGGCCGAACTCGGCGGCACCGGCGATGACGCGTTCCGAGTCAGCGGGGTCGATCGTCTCGTCGCCGCCAGTGGCACGCGTGAGGTCCCACCGGTGCACGACCAGATCGAAACACGCGAATCGGTCAATGGCGGATTCGAAGGTCGTCTCTCCGAACACGCCCGTGAACGTTTGTGTCGCGAGCTCCGGGTCGACCAACACCTCCGCGATCGGTGCAAACGCGGTCCGAAGTGCGAGCACGGGATCGTCGGCAACGGGTGGAAGTGCCGGCGCCTCCCGACCCACGAACCCGAGGAACATCCCCTGGACGTTCGCGGTGTGGTCCACGACGTCGAGCGCGGTCCAGCCCTCGCACGGCGACGGTGACGACCACCGATCGGCCGGAACCGCGTCCACCGCCGTGATGAACTCTTCGGTCAGGCGTTGGTAACGGTCGGAGATTTCGGACACGGAATCCTCGTTTCGGCGAGCAGTCGGGGTCTCGTGAAGCTACTCATACCGACCGGCCCTGGAAGTCGTTGATCAACGAGACCTGGACTCGGCCGTCGACACCACCCGCATCGGTGAACTCCGCCAACTTCTGTTGGTAGTACGCGGCGCGGAGATCGCCCTCACGCCGAGCGTTGTACGTGGGGTACAAGGCTCGCCGATCGCGATCGGATCGGTTCGGACCGCTTCGATGCGGCGTGCGGGAGTGAAACCAGAGGGTGGTTCCGGCCCGCACTTCCACCGTCTCCCAGTCGAGCGTGTCCATGACATCGGCGCGGATACAACCTTCGTCGTCCATTGGGAGCACCGTGTCGAACGCGTCCGACACCACTTCGAGGCATCCGTTCTCGGCGTCCGCATCGTCGATCGCCACCATGCACGACACATGCGACTCGACGAATCGATACGCCGGTGCGTCCTGGTGCGGCGCGTATCCCGCGCCGCCGACCGCCTTGTAGTTGATCTTCTCCTTGTACAACACCGCGGGTTCGCCGAGGAGTGCGCCCGCAGTCTCGACCATCGCACCGGTGGCCAGGAGCTCGCGCAGTCCCGTATGGAACGGCACGAAGTTCTCGGTTCGACACAGACGCGGTCCATCGTCGGTCATCTCGCGGTAATGCAACCACTCGCCGTCATCCGGCCACGCCATCACCGCGTCGACCCAGTCGCGCAACGCAGCACACGCGGCGGCGTCCAGCGTGGCCGTGAGTACCCAACCGTGGCGACGGTAGAACTCCACCGCATCGGTCGTCGCGTGCGAGAAGACCGGCTGACCCACGCCGGGGAGACTACGTGCGCACGCTCCCGGCCCGACCGACCCGCGCATTCGCCCGCGGCGGATCGACCGTCACGCCGTAACCGGCGAGGGTTGCCGCCAGCACCTCGTCCCATGGCGTCGGCTCGATACCAAACGTGGCCGTCGTCTCGAGCGCGTCGACGACGAACGGCCGCTCGAACTGGTGGAGGACCTCGGGAAGCTCGCGCACGAACGGAACAACCGAACCCACCACCCGGATCACCGGCCGCGACAGTGTCCCGATCTTCGGCATCTCCACCCCGGCCGCACGAGCGATCGACGCGACGGCCTCGCGCACAGTGAGCGGAGGCGTCGACGGCACGAGCCAAGCCCGACCCCACGAACGATCGTCGGTGCCCAAAGCCGCCAGCGTGCGCGACACGTCCGGTACGTACGCCCACGAGTGCGGCGCGTCAAGCGACCCGAAGAGGCGTACTCGCTTACCGGCCAGGACACGCGGGATCACGTGATCACCCAAGTACGCCTGCGCGCCCGACTCGGGGCCGATGTAATCCGATGCACGCGCCTCGGTGACGCGCACGCGGCCCGCCCGGTCCGCGGCCAACGCGTCTTCCCACATCTGGCGTCGGATCCGCCCCTTCGTCCCGGTCGCCCGCATCGGCGTATCGGACCCGATCGGTGCATCCACTTCGCCGTACACGTACAGGTTGCCCATCGTGACCAGACCGGCCCCGCTGCACTCGGCCGCGGCCAGCACCGACGCGGCGAGCGGAGGCCATTCGACAGTCCAGCGGTGGTACTGCCGCGGGTTCGCACAGTTGTAGAGGGTCGCGGCACCCGCGGTGACTGTCGCCAGGGCGTCGGCATCGGTCGCGTCGAGCGCCACGGCCGTGACCCCCTCATGATCGATTCCCCGCCCGGAACCCGACACGATCGTCACCTCGTGACCGTCCGCCACGAGGACTCGAGCGACACCCCGCCCTACCGCTCCCGCGCCCACCACCACATGCTTCGCCATCTCCGCCTCCTGAACTGATTGCGACCAATGATTCACTATCGGAGAGCACTGCTCTCCCTCCAGTGCATTGTTCGCGCATCTCACCGCAAATGTCAAGAGCAATGCTCTCGGTTCTTGCCATCGCTCTCCAAATGGCCGATGATCGGCCTATGCCACCTGTCACCGCGCGCGCCCGGGTCCGGGCGGAGCTCACCGAGGAGATTCTCGACGCCGCCCGTCGCCAGCTGGCGGAGCACGGCTCGGCCGCGCTGTCGTTGCGCGCGGTTGCGCGCGAGGTCGGCATGGTGTCCTCCGCCGTCTACCGCTACTTCCCCAGCCGCGACGAGCTGCTCACCGCGCTCATCGTGGATGCCTACGACAGCCTGGGCGACGCGGTCGAACGCGCCGAAGCCAAAGTGGGACGCGCCAAGTATCTCGACCGCTGGATGACGATCTGTCGCGCGGTGCGAACGTGGGCGCTCGCGCATCCGCACGAATACGCGCTCATCTACGGAAGTCCGGTGCCCGGATACCGCGCGCCGGTGATCACGATCGGACCCGCCACACGCGTTGCGCTCATCCTCGTCCAACTCCTGATCGACGCGCAACGCGATGGCGTCTTCGCCGAACCGCCGCCGCTCACCCGATCGCCGAAGGCGCTCGGGGCCGATCTCGACCGGCTCGCCGACGCGTTCGCCGGTGTGTCGGAGTCGACGATGGTGCACGCGCTCGTCGCGTGGGCGTCGGTCTACGGCACGGTCAGCTTCGAGCTCTTCGGCCAGTTCCACAACGTGATCGCCGCCAATAGTCAGTACTTCGACGTGGCGATGAGTGAGCTCGCCACCTTCGTCGGCATCCCCAACCGGCGTGCGTGAGTGACGCCGAGTGTCTGTTCCTCACACCGGAATGGCCGGAGGACCGAGCTCGTAGCTTCGTAGACTCGCACCTGCATGATTGGGGTCGTCGACTATCGAGCGGGCAACGCGCCGAGTGTGATGTTTGCGCTGGCTCGCCTCGGCATCGACGCCACGCTGGTCCGTACGGCGGCCGAACTCGCGGACACGGACCGCATCATCCTCCCCGGGGTTGGCGCGGCCGGAGCCACGATCGCGTCCCTCGCCGAGTCCGATCTCGTTCCCGCGCTGCGCACCCGAGTGGTGGACGATGCCGTGCCGTTCCTCGGCATCTGTATCGGTCTCCAGGTGATCTTCGAACACAGCGAGGAGGGTCCGACCGGCGGTCTGGGTTGGCTCCCCGGCCGCGTTCTCCGGTTCCCGGACACGGACCGCGTTCCACAGATCGGCTGGAACCGCGTCGAGCTGCGTCGTCCGCATCCGCTGACCGCCGGTCTGGCGCCCGACCCGTACTGCTACTTCGTGAACAGCTACTACGCCGCGCCCAGTGACCCTGATGCGGTCCTCGGCGTCACCGAATACAGCGAGACGTTCTGTTCGATGGTCGCGGCGGGCAATATCGCGGCCACGCAGTTCCACGCGGAGAAGAGTGGCGAGATCGGGCTTACCATTCTCGGCAACTTCGCGCGTTGGGACGGCACCGAATGCTGACCCAACGGCTCATCGCGTGCTTCGACGTGATCGACGGTCGCGTCACCAAGGCGCAGAACTTCCAGGACAACATCGACGTTGCACCGGCCGCCGAGTTGGCGCAGCGGTTGTACGCCGATCAAATCGACGAGATCGTGTTCTACGACATCACCGCGAGCGCGCAGCGACGCCAGATCGACCTCGACACCGTCCGCGAAGTTGCCGAGCACGTTTTCGTTCCTTTCACCGTCGGCGGCGGGATCCGCGACCTGGACGACATGTTCTTGGTACTCAAGGCCGGCGCGGAGAAGATCAGCATCGATTCGATGGCCGTGCGTAACCCCGACATCATCCGGGCCGGTGCCGAGGCGTTCGGTAACCAGTGCATCGTGCTGTCGACGCAGGTACAACGAGTGGGAGTACGGCCCGATCTCCCCAGCGGCTACGAGGTCTTCATCGACGGCGCACGGACCGCGACCGGGCTCGACGCGATCGAGTGGGTCAAGCGCGGCGCGGACCTCGGCGCCGGAGAGATCGTGGTGAACAGCATCGACTGCGACGGCACCGCGGCCGGGTACGACCTGGACATCACGCGCGCGGTGGCGGACGCGGTGAACGTCCCCGTGATCGCGTCCGGTGGCGCCGGAACCGTCGATCACATCGCGGCCGGCTTGACCGACGGTGGCGCAAGCGCCGCGATCATCAGCTCGATCCTGTATTCACCGCGCCTCGAGCGCAATGTGGGCGTACACGAACTCAAGGTGGGGCTCGCGGATCGCGGCGTGCACATGCGGCCCTGGGTCGACGCTGCGTCCTAGATCACTGCGCGTCGGTCGGGTTCCCAGTCGATGCGGGGTGCGTCTGACCACAACCGCTCCAGGTCGTAGAACTCGCGCGTCTCGGTCAGAAACACGTGCACGATGAGTACGCCGTAGTCGACGAGCACCCATGAGGCGTCGGCGAGTCCCTCCACGCTGCGCGGCGAGAGATCGGCCTCGACCTTCAACGCGAACTCCACCTCGTCACAGATCGTGCGGACCTGGCGGGTATTCGACCCGGACGCGAGGACGAACGCCTCGGTGATCCCGATGATGTCGCCGACGTCGAGGATCACGACGTCGGTACCGAGCTTGTCCGCCGCGGCGCGAGCCGCGACGATGGCCATCTCGTTCGCGTTCAGTTCGAACCTCCGGGTGGTGCGCCGTACGCGGGGCAGTCGGTCCCGACCAGGATGGTCACGTCCGCGATGCCAGGGTCCTTCGTTGCCTTGCGCAGCGATCCGCAGCCCATTGCGTCGAGCAGGTGCTGCGCCGCAGCTCGCCACGCGTCCTTGTAGTACACGATCTCGGTCGTCGGTTGACCGAATCCGCGAAGGTTATTCGTGAGCGTGACCTTCCCTCCGGCCGGGACCACTTTGTCGGCAA
>JANYLF010000256.1 GCA_025357995.1 Acidimicrobiia bacterium
CACCGACACCGAAGCTGATCTTGCGGACCTTGAAGGTCTCGCGCACGCCGTCGCCCTTGCGGCCGATCACGACGCCCTGGAAGACCTGGACCCGCTGGCGATTCCCTTCGACCACTCGGACGTGCACCTTCACGGTGTCGCCCGGGGCGAAGTCGGGAATGTCGTCGCGCAATGCGGCGCGATCGACCAAGTCAGTGGATTTCATGGCGCGCTCAGTCCTTCGGGCAGATCCGTGGAAACGGAGGGCGATGCTAGCCGGGTGGGTCCAGATTCGAGAACTCGTCCAGAAGTGCCTGGTCGGCCGGTTCCAACCCCGATACGCCACCCGGAATCAGATCCGGTCGCCGCTCCAAGGTGCGACGCAAGGCCTCAGCGCGGCGCCACCGTTCGATGAGCCCATGATCACCCGACCGGAGGACCGGAGGAACCGACCAATCACGAAACTCGGCCGGTCGGGTGTACTGCGGGTACTCCAGGCGACCGGTGGAGAACGACTCCTCCACCGCCGATTGATCGTTGCCCATTACCCCGGGCACCAACCGGGTGACCGCCTCGATCACGACCAGCGCCGCGGCCTCTCCGCCTGCGAGCACCACGTCTCCGACCGAGAGCTCGTCATCGCAGAGGTGATCGGCCACCCGTTGGTCGACGCCTTCGTACCGTCCGCACACCAACGAGAATCCGTCGGTGGCCGCGAGATCGCGCGCGAGTAACTGATCGAACCGTCGCCCACTCGCGGAGAGAAGGAACACCGGGCGCGGCGGCTGCACTGCTTCCACTGCCGCGAAGAGTGGTTCGGGCATCATCACCATTCCGGGGCCACCACCGAACGGCGCATCGTCGACGGCACGGTGGCGGTCAACGGTGTGATCGCGCGGATCGTGAAGGCGCACGTCGAGTTGACCACGCTCGCGAGCGCGGGCGATCAACGACACGTTCAACGGGGCGTCGAGATACTCCGGAAAGATGGTGAAGACGTCGATCCGCATCCGATTAGTCCCAGAGGCCTGCGGGCGGGTCGACCACGACCAGGCCACGGGTATGCGTCAGAACGAAGACGAGCGGGATCAAGCGGTCGCCGTCGAGCACGAGGAGATCGCTTGCCGGGTTGGCCTCGATAGCGACCACGGTGCCGAGCGTGGTGCCCGACGCGTCCTGCACGGTCGCGCCGATGAGCTCGTGGACCCAGAACTCGTCCTCGCTGGCGGCCGGCAACGGATCGGCGCGCAGGGTTTCACCGAGGAGTGCCTCGGCGTGGTTGCGATCGTTCACACCTTCGAAGCAGACGAGCCAGCGCTGCTGATGCGGACGCGAACTCGTGACGACCAACTCGCGATCGCCGATCCACAGACTCGCGCCGGGCGCGAGTCGTTCCACGCGATCCGAGAGGAACGACACCGCGACCTCGCCGCGGAGTCCATGGGCGCGTCCGATACGCCCAACTTCGAGGCGAGCGGCCTCGGTCACGGGATTGCTATTCGACGATGTCGACCGACGCGCGAATGCCCTCGGCCGCCCCGGCCGCGCGAGTCACCTGGCGCAGCGCCTGCACGACGCGGCCGCGCTTACCGATGAGCCGTCCCATGTCGCCCTTGTCGGCGTGAACGAGGATCGTCACTTCACCGCGGCGTTCGATGAGATCGATGTCGATCGCATCGGGCTCGTCGGCGATGGAACGCGTGACGTGTTCGACGACAGCCTTGGCGCGACCACCGATGATCCGGTTGCCTTCGCCACCGACCTCGTCTTCGTAGTCGTCGCGCTCGTTCCCGATGTTGTCATCGTGATCGTGGTCGTCGCTCACGGTGCCTCGGTCTCGTCAGTCGAGGCGGCCTCGGCCTCTGGCTCGGCGGGGACTTCCGCCTCGGCAGCTTTGGCTTCAGCGGCTTCGGCGGCAGCAGTCGCCGCGGCGGCCTTGGCCTCGGCAGCAGCCGCGTCGGCGCCGGCCTTGGCGTCCGCGGCCGCCTTCACGTCGGCGGCGGCCTTCGCCTTCGCCTCGGTCTCACGCACGACGGCCTGACCCTTGGCCCGGCGAGCCGCGACCTTCGCCGCCGTCGACGGAGACGTGCGGGAAGACTCGTACTGCTCCCAGATCCCCGCGTTCACGAGGAGGCGATGAACCTGCTCGCTCGGCTGTGCGCCCTTGCCCAACCAGTCGAGCACCTTGTCCTCTTGAATGTCGAAGCCCGACGGCTCCTGGCGCGGCTGGTAATGACCGATGATCTCGATATAGCGGCCATCGCGCGGGCTCCGCTCGTCGGCGACGACGACCCGGTAGCTCGGCTGCTTCTTCTTGCCCACGCGCATAAGGCGAATCTTGACGGACACGTGCAGGGATTTCCTCTCAGAAGGGACAACGTCGCGGGGCGACGCGAGGGAGCCAGGTTAGCGGCTCCAGCGCCGATCATGCCGGTCCGGGCCTTCTGCGCTACTGACCGCTTTGGAGCTGGCTCAAATCCATCCCGCCCAGGTTGCGCAGCTTCGGTCGCTTGCCCCCGCCGGTGAGCTGCTTCATCATCGCCTGCACCTGCTTGAACTGCTTGAGGAGGGCATTGACCTCCGAGGTGGAGGTCCCGCTCCCCTCCGCGATCCGCACTCGACGCGAGCCGTTGATGACCGTTGGATCACGCCGTTCGGCGGGCGTCATCGAGCAGATGATCGCCTCGACGCGATCGATCTCACCTTCGTCGAGCTCGGCACCCTTGAGCTCCTTGGGCATGCCCGGCAGCATCTTCATGATGTTGCCGATCGGGCCCATCTTGCGGACCTGGCGCATCTGCTCCAGGAAGTCTTCGAGTGTGAACTGACCCTTACTCAGTTGTTCCTGCGCCCTGAGCGCAACGTCCTCGTCGAACGTCGCCTCGGCCTTCTCGATGAGCGTGAGCACGTCGCCCATGCCGAGAATCCGACTCGCCATGCGATCGGGATGGAACGGCTCGAAGTCTTCGAGCTTCTCGCCCGTTCCGACAAAGAGAATCGGCTTGCCGACGACTTCCTTCACCGATAGCGCCGCGCCGCCGCGCGCGTCGCCGTCGATCTTGGTGAGCACCACGCCGTCGAGCCCGACCGCGTCGTCGAACGCGGTCGCCACGTTCACCGCTTCCTGACCGGTCATCGCATCGACGACGAGCAGCGTGTTCGTCGGGTTCACCGCGTCGCGCACTTGGCGCAGCTCGAGCATCAGCTCAGTGTCGATCTGGAGTCGACCGGCGGTGTCGACGATCACCACGTTGCGACCAAGCCGCGCGGCTTCGTCGAGCGCGGTGCGCGCCACTTCGACGGCGTCTTGGGGTCCGTCGTCGGGCGCGGACCACACCGGCACGTCGACGCGCCGGCCGAGAACCCGAAGTTGCTCGACCGCGGCCGGCCGTTGCAGGTCGGCCGCGACGAGCAGTACGCCGAGCCCTTGACTCTTGAGCTGGCGCGCGAGCTTGGCGGCCGCGGTGGTCTTGCCGGCGCCTTGCAGCCCGCACATCATCACCACGGTCGGCGGCTTGGAGCTCATCGTGAGCTTGCCCGAGGTTCCCCCCAGCGGGGTGATGAGCTCCTCGTGCACGATCTTGATGACCTGTTGCGCGGGGCTGAGGCTCTTCTGTACCTCCGCGCCGTTGGCGCGTTCCTTGAGCCGCGCGATCATCGCCTTCACGACCTTGACGTTGACGTCGGCTTCGAGCAGTGCGAGACGAATCTCCCGTGCGACCGCGTCGATGTCGGCCTCGGTCAGCTTCCCGCGGCTCCGCAGGCGCGAGAAGATGCCGTCGAAGCGGTCGGTGAGGGCGTCAAACATCGCTCGGCGAGTATACGGATGGGTCTCCGCGACCTCGGGACGGACCCTGTCTCCGATGCGCGAGAATCTCCGTCCCACCTCGCCATCGCCGACGGAGGCTCGATGTCGATCGGCCGTCACACCCCGAAGCGGCGCGTGCTCATCGCGACGCTGGCCCTCATCGCGTCGAGCTGCACGCTCATTGCCCCGCCGAACGGGCCCGCTCCGTTGCGCTATCGCGACAAGGTCTTCACGACTGTCGACACGACCGCCGATCTCACCTACGGCTCCGCTCCTGACATCAACAATGTTGCGGAAGTCTTGAAGCTCGACCTGTACGAGCCCCACGGCGATACCGCGACGGCGCGCCCGGCCATCGTGTTGGTGCACGGCGGCGCGTTCTTCTTCGGCGACAAGCAGATGGCCGACGTGGTCGACCTCGCCAACGAGTACGCGAAACGCGGCATCGTCGCGGTGTCGATCGACTATCGACTGCTCGCGCCGAGCGGATGTGTGGGGCCCGATGATCCGTCGCCCACGTGTGTCGCAGCCGCGTTCGGCGCGCAACACGACGCGCAGGCCGCGGTCAGATGGTTACGAACGAACGCGACGACGTATCGCATCGACGTCGGCCGCATCGCGATGCAAGGTTCGTCGGCTGGCGCGATGACGGCCTTGCTCGCCGCTTACCGCAGCGACGATCCCGGCACGAGTGGCAACCCGGGACCGAGCTCCGCGATTGGCGGCGCGATCTCACTCTCCGGCGGCGTCCCGGGGATCGCCGCGTTCATGAACGTAGGTGACGCACCCGCGCTGCTCTTCCACGGTACGGCGGACGACATCATTCCGTTCGATTGGACCGTCGCGACCTATCGGGCCGCGATCGCGGCGGGGTTGTACGCGAACCTCGAGACGCTGTCCAACGCGGGTCACGTTCCGTACGCGGCGTACCGCGATCTGATCGTGAGCCAGAGCGCGAACTTCCTCTACCAGCAGCTCGACCTGAATCACGCCGAGCAGTAACGCGGCACGTCCGGCGGTCAGCGGAAGTCTACGGACCATCTCCTCGGCGCATCACGGCGTCGAGCGTCGGCCAGAGTGGACCCTCGCGGATGGCGCTGAGAAGTCCTCGCGCGGCTCGTTGCCCGTTCGGGAATTGGTCGCGTGAATCGAAGCGCCACGCGGTGACCATCACAAGAACGAGCCCACGGCACTCGGCGAGCAGCTCTCGATCAGCGTCCGGATAGCGGTCGCTGATCTCTTCGGGCACATGGGCGAGGTCGAATTCGACAGGCCCACGGCAACACGTCTCGAGGTCGATGAACCGCAGCCCGTTCTTCGTGCTGAGCACGTTGCCCGGGTGCGGTTCGCCATGCAGCAGCTGTTCGGCGGCGGCGCGGTCGCTGATCGATCGTCTCAGGCTTCGAAGCGTGATGTTGAGCAGCTCTCGGTCCGCGTCGGCGAGCGCCGGAGTGCTGTCGCGGCTCGCAACGAGTTGTTCCGCCTCCGCGACACGATCCGTGAAGTGCGGCGTCGTGACATCGAGCGTCCGCATGCCGGCGTGCAGCCGCTGAAGCGCATCCGCGTAGTCGGCCGGGGACGGCTCCAAAGGTGTCACCGGTTCGTAGTAGCTCCACAGCGTGACCACGAAGCCATCACGCTCGTAGACGCGCGGCTCCACTCGAGGCTCGAGCGCCGCGACCGGGCTCTCGGTTTCGGTCAGCCGCAGAGCAAGCTCGACCTCGAACTGATGGACCTCCTGCCCCTCATAGGCGACTCGGGCAAAGACGTCGCACGGCAGCAGCCGCAGCGCGAGCTTGTTCGAGTTGTGAAGCACGGTCGCGTCCTCGGCGGTCAGGTCGAGCGCGGAGGCGGTACCCATGGCCGCGGCCACCGCGCGTGAAACCTCTGATGACTCCATCTTCGCCTTACCGTCGTGGCGCGGCGCGAGGAGATCCCGACCGCGTGCAACCTGCGCACGATACCGATGGACCTGATGGGCCAGGTGTACGGCGTGGCGCTACCTCCCAAGGTGGTCCCCTGGTACCCGCTGAATGCCAACACCACAGTCGTTCATCCAGCCGAGCATCGCCGGCCGATCAGCGGTCGCGCAGGAACCGACGGATCGCTTCGTCGTCGGGATGCCCCCACCCGAGGCAGAACGGGTGACCCGCGGGGTCGGCATAGACCTGGTGTCCTTCGGCCGCGGTCAGATCGTCGGCCGCCTTCAGCAAACGCGCGCCGAGCGCGATTGCCTCGGCGTGGGCTCTCGCCGGATCGTTGACGTGCAAATCGAGATGGACCTGCTGCTCAATTCCATCGGGCCAATCAGGCGGGACATGGTCGGGCGCGAGCTGCACGCCAACGAGCCATCGACCCTCTGCGTCGATCACGCTGTGCCACTTGGCATCCATGAGGACGCGGCCACCCAGCATTCCCGCCCAGAACGCACTCTCGGCAGCCAGATCAGCTGCGTCGAACACGACCACCTGCCGAACGATCTCCATGCAGCCGTCCTCGCCGGATCGCTTTCGATATACCCATTCGGTCCAGCGCTGCCGTCGACTACGGATAGCCCACGCCCGCGGACCCGCACAGCCCGCCCGCTCTGGCGTGTTCCCGCCACGGCACCCAGGCGTCCACTGATGTCCCCGGCTGAACGACCTACCGATCAATCGGAACCGTCGGTCGCCATCGGGTCCGCTGCGCCTGCATGCGCCGCGTAGTTGAAGCGTCGCCGGCCGCGTGCGATCTTCTCGGCTGTTCCACTCCACGGTCCGAACTCGTCGCCATTGAGCGGGCGCGGCTCTGGCTCAGCCGCGCTAGGCCCGATGCGGTACCCGTTGCGGACACGACGACCTCGCCGACCAAGCACCCGATGGTGACCTACGCGCGATGCTCGACGCATTGGATCGCCTCGCCCGCTTCCATGAGCTGCCCGTCGGCGCGCAGCTCCCGGGGCCGACCGACGCTCCCGTCTTTCTGAATCGGAGCGGCTAGTCATCGCCAACAGAAACACACCTCGGCGAACCGCTGCCGTCACGCGGATACTCGGGGCTCCTGCCATTCGAGGATTGTAAGGATCCGCGGCACTCCGCAACCGTGTAACCATGGCCCACCCCCTCTCGGATTTCGACACGAACCGCGCTACAGCCCGTGGATCCGCGACAATGCCTCAGCCTGAGCCTCAGTCATTCAGGCGTAGCTCCACCGTGCGAGCGGTTGACGCTTCGGTCTGTCATTTGAACGCGTACAGGTTGCCGTCGGTCGAGCTGACATAGACCATGCCGTTCACGACAGCTGGCGACGACTCGAACCCACCGGTTCCGCTGTTGCCTTGGGGTGCAACCCAGAGTGGCGCGCATGTCTTCGGTATGCCGCTACATCCGGTACCGGTCGCGTCGAAAGCGTCGAGGACGTGATCATGCGAACCGACGTACACGACGCCATTCGCGACTGCAGGCGATGAGAAGATGATGCTGCCGACCGTTCCAGTCCATTCAGGTACGCACGCCCTCGGCGTTCCGGAGCAGCCAGTCACGCCCGCCGCGTCGAACGCGTACAGGTTGCCGTTGTAGCCGCCGGCATAGACGACCCCATTCGCGACCGCGGGCGACGACAGCTCCTCGAGACCGCCGCCGAGCGACGCAGTCCATAGAGGTAAGCATGTCTTCGGGATGCCAGCACAGCCGTCAACCCCCGTGGCATCGAAGGCATACAAGAACAAGTCGTTCGACGCGACAAAGACAACGCCGTCGGCAATCACCGGTGAGGAGGACACCGTGTTACCCGTCGATGCGGTCCACAGCGGCGTACATGTCTTCGGGGTACCGGAACAACCGATCACGCCCGCCGCATCGTACGCAACCAGTTTGCTGTCGTTCGTGCCGACGTACACGACCCCGTTCGCGACGGCCGGTGACGATCCGACGAATCCATTGACCTTCGCGGTCGTCCACAACGGCGTGCAGGTCTTCGGTACGCCGGAACAACCGATCACGCCCGCCGCGTCGAACGCGTACATGACGTACGGGGATGACTC
>JANYLF010000259.1 GCA_025357995.1 Acidimicrobiia bacterium
GAGATCGGACGTGGCGTCCGCGAGCACGCCGATCGGCGCGGCCATTCCAGTCACGCGGTCATGCATGGGCGCGTATAAGAGCTGGTCGTACCAATGGCCATACGCGGTCGAGGCAACGCGCAGGAGCGGCGTTACCCGCGCGGTGAGGAAGACGTGCGACGTTGGCTCGACGTCGATTTGATGGACGGCGGCGAGACCGGAGTAGGGCGTCGACCACTCGGCCATGCCGTCGACGGCGATGATCGTCGTGGCGTGCGGCGCGTCGGCGGTGAGCTCCACGTGCAACGGGGCGCGCGATGTCTCGGGGATCAGGAGCGCGATCGCGTCGGGCGGGCGGTCGAGCGCGATCGTGTGCTCGGCGACCACGGTCCGGCGTTCCAGTCGGTAGGTGGTGGTGCAAGAGCCGGCGAGGGGCTTCGGCGGCGCGCCGTCGATACCGCGGCCCATGACCTGGAGCCGGTTCCAGTGCGCGGTGATTTCGTGCGGCGCGGTCGTGAGCGAGTCGGGCAGCTCCGCGGTGGTGGCGGTCCGGCCGTGATCGACGATGAGCGGTGCCCAGACGACCTGATCGTTGTCGACGGGAGCCTCGAGCGCTCCGGGCGCGTGCGGGACGGGGAGGTAGTGACTGCGCCGCGCGCCGACGAACGGTACGACGACGTGGGTCGCCGGGTCGGCATGCACCCACGCGGCCGCGTGGCGTTCGGCCTCGAACGCGACCAGCGCGCTGATGGTTCGGTACGTGTCGCGCGGCGAGGCGATCCCAGTAGCCGGCGCGGCGCGCAGCGTCGTGCCCGCCCACGCGAGCTTGCCAAGGACATCAAGCGTGAGTTGCAACCGACGCGCCGGACCGCGGTACGCGTCTTGGTCGCGATACCGATGCGCGTCGACCACCCCGTGGGCGTCGAATCGTTTCGCGGTCGCCCGGAGCGCGTCGACCCCGCGCCGGACCCACGCTTCGGCGCGGTCGTCTCGAAGATCGGCCTGCAGGGCCAGTGCCGAGAGTTCGACGGTGAGCGCGGTCGCGAGCACGCCGGTCGATCGGCCCCAAGGGATCGCGGCGCCGTCGGGACCGGCCACGGTGTCGACGAGATCGAGCGCGATGCGGGCGCCATCGTTCCAGCGAGGGCCGAGGCGCGCCGCGAGCGGTTCGCAGAAGAGCCAGATATCGGCCGTGTAGATGTCGTACCGACCGGCTCCGTCGTTGGAGTCGTCGAGGTAGCGCCGCGGGTTCTGATCGAGGAGGGTGGCGAGCCGCTCGATGAGTCGATCCAGCACGGCGGTGTCATCGGCGAGACCGAGCTGGTGGCGCGCGAACTCGCATCGAGAGAGCACCGCGGCGTAGTTGCGGGGCAGCACGTCGGTGTCGAGGAGTTCGATCCAATCTCGGCTGTCGGTGGCGAGCGCCACTTGTTCGCGTTGCGTGTCGTCACACCGATCGAGCAGCGGATTGTGGGCGAACGGCCCGAGACGGGTGAGTGTTTCCGCCACCCGATAGGAGAAGAAGGTATGGGTGTCACGGCCGATGACCGCGGTGAGGAGTTCGCCGATCACGTCGCCGGTAGGCGCACCCGCGATGGTGGCGACGCCGCCCGCAGCCAAATGGGTCAGGGTGTAGAGGAGATCGGCGCGCACGTCGGCATCGACACGATGTCCCGCGAACGTGCGGGGGATACGCCACTCGGGGAAGAGGGTGTCGGCGAGCGCGGTCAGCGTGCGAGCGGTGAAGTCGAGGAGCTCATCGCCGAGTGCGCGACTATCGGCGATCACTGCGACCAGCGCGCGTATTCGGACCGGATGCGATCGACACTCCACGCACCGTCGTACACGATCACGCGGTACTTCAGGTCCAGACTCGTCCCAGCCGCGAGGTGCAGCGGTTCGTCCCAGAGGAACGCCGCGTTCACGAAGTTGGCCCAGCCCTCGCCGTAGGTATCGGCGTGGGTGCTCGCGTACCAGGGCGACGGCGCCCGCGGGTTGGACGGATGATCGAAGAAGACGACACCCGCGTTCACTTCTGCTCGTCCGCTCGCGATTCCCTCGATCGAGAGCCATGCTGAAGGCTCGCCGAGGGAGCGGTCGCGCTCAACGCCGTCGTCGAGGCGGATCAGGGTGTCGGTCCATGTGGGCGCGCCGCGCAACGTGAGGCCGCCGTATCCGCCCCAGGTGGTGAACGGCGTGCGATCGAGCACGGTGTCGACATCGACCGACAATGACTCGGTCCAGTCGATCGCGTACGCGTCATTGTCGATTGGCGCCCGACTGATGGTCCGCGTCTCGCGCAGACGCACCGTCTCGCCGTCGGCCGCGATCCAATCGAGCTGCGCCGTGACGGCATGGTCGGACTCCCGCACATTGGTCGTGCGCAGTGTGCCGTACTCGCCGTATTCCTCCCAGAAGTTCTCGCCGTTCACGAACTTGATTGTGAACCACAGCGCGTGATGCCAGGGGTGGTCGGCCGGAGCCTCAACGCTCAGCACCGCGCCCGCGGGAGTGGTGAGCGGATGCATGAATGGTCGCGGCGCGTCCCACTCGCAGGGCAGGTCCATCTCGGCGAAGTTAGCGGCACACGTTGGCAACGGTCGGGCTACACGGCGATCGTCATGGACCGGCTCGCGCATGGTCGGCTCGGGTGAGTGGGGCCGCTCGCTTCGACGGGGATGTTGTGATCAATCTCGAGGTGGCGATCGATCTCGCAGCCGGCGATGACGCAGGTGCGGTCTCGGACTTCGATCGCGGTGCGGAGGTGAGTGGGGATCGTACGACCAAGATGTGAGATGAGAGTGACGTCGACCGCGTTCGTGATGATTGCCTTCATGATTGAATCGGATGCGAGTTGGCGGGCGTTGGCGACGCTGATAGGTCCGGCGCCTTCGATCTCGCAGATCTCGCCGGGGATCGTGAACCCGCGGAGGTATGCGTCGTAGCTGACGTGCACATGGACGGTCGCCGCGGGACGTGATGTGCGGGATTCCGGTTGGGATGCAGACCGGTCGCGCGTCGTATGAATGCCCGTGGCTCCGTTCATGGACTCGCGGGCCATCGTGACGATGGCGTCGAACGGCGACGGCGTCGGGTTCGACGCGGTGGTTGGCGGTGCGGTTCGCCTCGAAGAGTTCCTTCTCGATGGGAACGAGGGCGGCCATGATCTGCGCGGTCTGGTCGAGTGGGCCGTTGATCTCGATGCGCCCGGAACCGTCGTCGAGTTTCCGATGACGCAAGGAGCGTTCGCGAAAGATCCGTTCGTCGTTGGCAGCCCCCGTCTCGCGTAATTGCGCGACGGCCTTCACCCGGTCACATTCGGTCTTGAGGCCTTTGAAGCCTGCGGTCTTGGCGGCGCTGAGCAGGCGGGCGTGCTCCTTTGGATCTGCCTTCACCGCGGCCGATACCGCATCTGCTTGACCGGAAGACAGCTCGCCGGCGCGCAGAGCGCTCTCGACCGCTGGTTGCGTCTTGATCTGTCGGGCAGTACCCATCGCGGTCCTGGCCGCGCCCACGGACGTCCCGCTCGTGGCGGCGAGGAATGCCTCGACATCGCGATGGCCGCCACCTAACCATGCGCTCGTCTCGTCGACCCGTCCCGCGGCCAACAGCTTTCCGGCGCCAGCCACCGTTCGAGGATGGAGAACAGTTCGACGGCGGACCGCGCATCGACGCCGGACAAGTGCGCGGGGTCAAACGATTCGACGAGGCAACGGGTGCCAGAAACAGTGTGTTCCAGTACTTCCAACGCGTTGCCCCTCGCCCCCTTTTCGACTCTTCGAATTAGGTCAAACCCTACCCGAACAGACGATCGTATGTCAAGGGGAAATCGATAACTTCTTCAACAAATACAGGCGCTTTCGCGCATGGCGGCTCACCACTCCGGAGGGGCGAGATTGCCGTCTGTGACGCGTCGTCATCGAACGACTGTGTAGGGGATTGAGGGGGGATCATGGGTACCGCGCCAGCGTTCATAGTGCCGCCGAAGCTCCGTCGCTACGGTCGGATGATGTCGGTGATCCTGATCGGTGGCAGCTCGAATGTGGGCAAGACCACCGCGGCGCGGTCGGTGGCGGCCGCGCTCGGCGCCACGTACATCAGCATCGACGACTGGATACCGCCCGGGATCTCGGGGTCAAGTCCGTTTCACGATGACCGAATTTGGAGCTCGGATCCCGACGAGCTGGTGACCGCTCTCCGCGCGCACACCGGCGCGCTGGCGCCGACGGTCCGGGAACGCGTCGAACACGCGCGCGCGCGCCGGGAGACCGTCGTGATCGAGGGAGAGGGCATCGAACCACGGTTCGCAACGCGTTTGGGCGGCGACGACGTTCACGCGGTATTCGTCGTCGAAGGTTCCGTCGAGCGGATCCGCGCCACCTTGCAACAGCGGGACTCGCCCGGCGGACGCCACTACTGCGAGCTCCCGTCCGCCGCGCAACACGCGATCGCCAGGATGAACGTCGACTACGGACGTTGGATCCGCGCCGAGGCGGAGGCGTTGCAGCTCGCGTGGGTTTCGTCCCAGCCGTGGTCGACACTGGTCACACGGATCCTGGCCGTTACCCAGTGCCAGGCAATCGACCACGGACCCGGCAGTATGGACACATGTACGATCGACGGTTCGACCTCGTGCTCTTCGATCTTGGTGGTGTGCTCATCGAGCTCAGCGGGGTGAGCGCGATGCGCGAGCTCGCAGGGATGGACAACGACGATCAGCTCTGGGAACGGTGGCTGTCGTGCCCGTGGGTACGCGCCTTCGAGCGAGGGGAGTGCACCCCTGAGGAGTTCGCGCGCGGCATGGTGAAGGAGTGGACCCTCACCGTCGCGCCGGACGTGTTCCTCGGCGCGTTCCGCGCCTGGCCTGTCGGCCCGCTGCCGGGAGCGGAGCAGTTAGTGGATGAGGCGAGCGCGGTCGTGACGGTCGGATGTTTGAGCAATACGAATGCCCTGCACACCGACGATCAGTTCTCGCGGTGGCCGATCTTCGACCGGTTCGCGCCACGGTTTCTCTCGCACGAGCTCGGTCTGCTCAAACCCGATCGCGACCTGTTCGATCGGGTTGCGGAACTCGCCGGTATCAC
>JANYLF010000281.1 GCA_025357995.1 Acidimicrobiia bacterium
GGCCTCGGGTACGAGACCATCGCCGGTGTCCATCCCGGCGCGATCTACGTGTCGATCTCGGGCTTCGGGAACACCGGTGGGTCGCCGTACCCGAGGCCCATGCGATCCATGGTGCCGGCCTTGAAGTTCTCGGCGATCACGTCGAAGCGGGGGACGAGTGAGAGAAAGAGGTCGCGCCCTTCGGGGCTGCGCAGGTCGATCCCGATACTGCGCTTGTCGAGGTTGTTGCGCAGATAGGTCGCGCCGACGGGTCGGCCCTCGGGGTCGATCATGGCGGGGGAGGAGCCTCGCCCCGATTCGCCGTTGACCGGGTGCTCGACCTTGATGACCTCGGCCCCGAGGCGGGCGAGCAGTTGGGTCGCGTAAGGAAGCGACTGCATCTGCTCGGCCGCGAGCACTCGTACGCCGTCGAGCGGTTTGCCGTACCGAACCGCGTCGGCGTTCGCGATGTCTCCGAGTCGCATGGCGGTTCACTTTAGGGTTGCACCTAGGATCCGCCCGATGTGGACGGGAGTAACACCGTGAGAGGGATCGTGAGCGCCGCGGGGTACGTCCCGTTCCGACGTCTGCAGCGGGCCGACATCGCGAAGATGTTCGGAAGCGGTGGCGGCAAGGGCACGCGGTCGGTGGCGTCCTACGACGAGGACACCACCACATTGGGGGTCGAGGCGGCCCGGATCGCGTTGCGGTCCGCCGGTGCCACGACGCCGTCGGCCGTGTGGTTCGCGACGGCGGATCCGGCGTATTTGGACAAGACCAATGCCACGGCGATTCACGCCGCGCTCCGACTCGACCGTGAGTGCCCGGCCCTCGACCTCGGCGGCGCGTTGCGCTCCGGCATTGGTGCATTGCGGATCGCGCTCGACGGCGTCGGCACGACGCTCGTGGTCAGTTCGGACATCCGTACGGGCCTGCCCACGAGCGGCGACGAATCGGGAGGCGGCGACGGTGCCGCGGCGATCCTCGTGGGGGACGACGCAAGCGGAACGACCACCGCCCCAGTGATCGCGCAGTATCTGGGCGCGGGCGCGGCGACCGACGAGTTCGTCGACCGCTGGCGTACTCCAGGCGAGCGCCGGTCGAAGATCTGGGAAGAGCGCTTCGGCGAGACGAAGTACGTGCCCCTCGGTGTGCAGGCGTGGCAAGCGGCGCTCAAGGCGGCGGAGCTCAGCTCGGGCGACATCGACCGCGTAGCGATCACCGGCCTGCACGGCCGGGCCGTGAACGCGCTCGCCAAGACACTGGGTCTGGCGGATGGCGTGAAGGTCGACGACCTCGCCGGATCGGTCGGTATCACCGGAACGGCCCATGCGGCGCTGCTCCTCACCGCGATGCTCGAAGCGGCGACCCCTGGTCAGGTACTCGCAGTCGTGATGCTGGCCGACGGTGCCGACGTGCTGCTCTTCCGCGCGACCGACGCGCTCGCGGGCTACCAGTCGGCGCGGCCGGTCGCGACGCAAGTGAGATCCGCGCAAGACCTGCCCTACGGGAAGTTCCTCTCGTGGCGCGGCATGGTCACGGTCGAGCCGCCGCGCCGGCCGGAACCGGCGCGCGTGTCGTCGTCGGCCGCGGGTCGTTCCGAGGGCTGGAAGTTCGGCTTCGTCGGCTCGCGCGACCGCACGAGTGGTGCGTTGCATCTGCCACCGTCGCGCGTGTCGATGGACGGAGGCGCGCTCGACGATATGGAACCCGCGCCGATGGCCGATGTCGCGGGCACGATCGTCACCTTCACCATCGACAAGCTGGCGTACTCGCCGAGTCCGCCGATCGTGTTTGCGGTGGTGGACTTCGATGGTGGAGGTCGCTTCCCGGTGGAGATGACCGACGTGGATGCCGCGGACGTGAAGATCGGTGACCGCGTCGAGATGACGTTCCGCCGGCTGTTCACCGCCGATGGTATTCACGACTACTTCTGGAAGGCCCGCCCCGTGCGTACTGCCGCGTCGGATCTGGAGGTCAGCTGATGGGATCCCACGGGATCAAGGATCGGGTCGCCATCGTCGGGATGGGCTGCACATCGTTCGGCGAGCGGTTCGATACGAGCCTCGACGACCTGCTGATCGATGCGTCCAACCAGGCATTCACTGCGGCCGGTGTCGACAAGGACATCGTCGACGCCTATTGGTTCGGCACCGCGCAAAGCGGAATGAGTGGGATCACCCTCGCTCGCCCGTTGCAGCTGGACAATAAGCCGGTGACGCGCGTCGAGAACTTTTGTGCGACGGGCTCGGAGGCGTTGCGCCAAGCGGCGTACGCAGTGGCATCGGGCGCGTACGACGTCGCGATGGCAGTCGGTGGCGAGAAGGTGAAGGACAGTGGGTACGCCGGGTTGAATGCCTTCCCGGTCCCGAGTGACGGCACCAATCGCACGCTCACCGCGGCCGCGATGTTCTCGATGGTGGCACCCGCGTACGCCAAGAAGTACGGCGTCGACGACGACGAGATGAAGAACGTTCTCGCGCGGATCGCGTGGAAGAACCACTACAACGGCGCGCGCAATCCGCGTGCGCAGTTCCGGCGCGAGATGAGCATGGAGAAGATCTGCGCGTCGCCGCGCGTGGCGGGTCCGCTCGGCATTCTCGACTGCGCGGGTGTGGCCGACGGCGCGGCCGCCGCGGTCGTCGTACGGGCCGAGGACGCGCACCGCTACACGGATCGCCCGATCTACGTGAAGGCGCTCTCGTTCGTAGCGGGGAACGGTTCCGGACTCATCGATCCGGACTACGACTACACGCACTTCCCCGAGGTGGAGGTGAGCGTGAAGGACGCGTACGCGCAGGCCGGCATCACCGATCCTCGTCATGAGTTGGCGATGGCCGAGGTCCACGACTGTTTCACGCCGACCGAACTCGTCCTCATGGAGGATCTGGGGTTCGCGGATCGCGGGACGGCGTGGAAGGAGATCCTGGCGGGAACCTTCGACCTGCGCGGCGAACTCCCGGTGAACCCCGACGGTGGACTCAAGAGCTTCGGGCATCCCGTGGGCGCTTCCGGGCTCCGCATGATGTTCGAAGCGTGGCTCCAGCTGCGCGGCGACGCGCCTGAAGACCGGCGGATCGCGAATGATCTCCCGCTCGCGCTCACGCACAACCTTGGCGGGTACCCCGGGGAGATGGTCTCGTTCGTGTCCATCCTCGGACGCGAGTTGTCGTAGCGAACGCCGCGGAGACGACGACTCCAGTTGGTTTACCGGAGATTCTCTGTGCGGTGCTCCGGATGGTCGGCGGTGACGCGGTTTCGTCCGGCGGCCTTGGATTGGTACAGCGCGGCGTCGCCACGATCGATGACGGTCGTCGGAGTGTCGAGGTCTTCGTAACTCCACGCTGAGACACCGACGCTGATCGTCATCACATCGCTGGCGCGGTTGCCCGCGTGGGGGATCGCAAGTTGTTCGACAGAGCATCGCAGTCTCTCCATCGCCACCATCGCGTCGGGAAGTGTCTGCGCGGCCAGGGTCACGAGGAATTCTTCGCCGCCGTACCGGTAGGCGCGGTCACCGTATCGAGTCTCGCGTGCCAAGAGCTGGCCCAACTTGATGAGCGCGGCGTCGCCCGCGAGATGTCCGTAGGTGTCGTTGAACTGTTTGAAGTCGTCGAGGTCGCAGATTGCGACGCAGTACCCCTGGTCGTACCGAACCGCGCGGTCGTGCAACGCGGCGAGGTCTTCGTGCAAGAGCAGGCGGTTCCCGAGACCGGTCAGTGGGTCGGTGCGAGCCTGGGCGGCGAGAGCTGCGTTGAGCCGCTCGAGTTCTTTGTGGAGTTCGGTGACGCGCTTCGCGGCGACGAGCCGGGCGCGTACGTCGAATGGAGAGATCGGCTTGGTGAGGTAGTCGTCGGCGCCTGCTTCCATGCCTTCGAGCACATTTTCGTGCTCACCGAGCGCGGTGGCGAGGATCACGTACGTGTAACCGTCATCCGAGCGTTGCCGCGCACGCCGGCACAGTTCCGGGCCGTCGAGCCCAGGCATCATCCAGTCGGTGATGAGGACATCCGGCAGGGTCGTTTGGAACTGGGCCCATGCGTCGTCACCGTCGGTCGCGACCACACACTCGTATCCCAATCGCTCGACCGCGGCGCGGAGCACGAGTCGACAACTCGCGTCGTCGTCGGCAACGAGCACTCGCAGGTCGCTCATGGTGTCGGGACCTGGACGAGAGCCGCGAGCGCGAGCTGCACGCTTTCGAACTCGACGGCGATTGCTTCGACCTCAGATTGCACGGAACCGATGGCACCGGCCCGCGCGAGTTCCTCGAGACGTCCGGTGAGCTCGGACAGTCGGATCGCTCCGAGGTTCGCGCTCGATCCCTTGATGCTGTGCGCGGCACGCTCGACGGCCTGTGGGTCGCCTTCGGCAACGCCGTCCCGGAGCGCGTTGAGCTGGCGTTGGGCCTCACTCGTGAATTCGTCGACGAGGATCATGATGAGGGTGCCGTCACCGTCGTCGAGGTCGCGCAGCATCGCGAGCCGGTCGTGGTCGAGTTGGGCCACCTCCGCGCGGACGGGCGGGGACGAATCGGCTGCGGTCGGAATCTCGGCCTCGCTGACCGTACCGATCCACCGCACGATCATCTCGCCGAGCGCGTCGGCGCGGATCGGCTTCGTGAGGTAATCGTCCATGCCCGCGGCGATGCACTCTTCGCGGTCTCCCTGCATTGCGGCGGCGGTCATCGCGATGACGGGAGTGTGGCGGGTCGTGCCCTCGCGCCGTCGGATCTCGCGAGTTGCCTCGTACCCGTCCATTTCCGGCATCTGGCAGTCCATGAGGACGACGTCGAACTCCGTGAGCTCCATCGCCGCGAGTGCCTCGATGCCGTTGCCGGCGACGGCCACGTCGTAGCCGAACTTCGCGAGCAGTTTGGTGGCCACAAGTTGATTCATGGTGTTGTCCTCGACGAGCAGCAAGGTCCCTCCGCCGGTGATCGGCTCGACAACGGTCGCGACCGCTTCGGACGTGGCGTGCTCGACGGGCATTGCGAGGCCTTCCATCAGGCAGTTGAACAGTTCGGAGTGGCGTACCGGTTTGGTCAAGGTGCCCGAGAGCCCAGCGGCCTGGGCAACGTCGCGGGCGACGCGCCCGGATGAGCTGAGTATGAAGAGATGCGGACCGACGATCGACGGATCGGCACCGATCGCGTGGGCCAACTCGAGCCCGTCCATATCCGGCATGTTGAGGTCCAACACCACCACGTCGAACGGCGTCCCATCTGCCACGGCGGCGCGCAGGAGCTCGAGCGCATCGACTGCGTGACCGGTCTCGGCCGACGCCATGCCCCAGGACGCGAGTTGTTCACGCACGATCAGACGATTGGTCGCGTTGTCGTCGACGATGAGCGCACGCAATTCCGCGAGTTCAGGGACCGTCATTTCCCGCTCGGCGACATCGAGTTGTTTGCACAAAGGAAGCTCGAACCAGAACGTGCTGCCGACGTCGACGGTGCTGTCGACGCCGACTTCACCGTCCATCAGCTCGACGAACTGCTTGACGATCGCGAGTCCTAAGCCGGTTCCGCCGAAGCGACGAGTCGTCGACGCGTCGGCCTGCGAGAATGGGTCGAACAATCGGTCCAGGTCATCGCCGGCGATGCCCACTCCGGTGTCGCTCACCTCGAAGCGAACGCGAACAGAGTTCGGCGCGTCCTCGATCAATCGCACGCGGATCACGACCTCGCCGCGTTCGGTGAACTTCACCGCGTTGGAGCTCAGGTTGAGGAGAATCTGCCGGAGCCGCGTGGGGTCTCCGACGACCGCGGTGGGGACCTCCGGAGTGCGGTGGGCGAGCAGTTCGATGCCCTTGGCGTTCGCGATTTCACCGAGAAGGGCGGCGACGTCCTCCACCAAATCACCCAGATGGAACGGAACGGCTTCGATCTCGAGCTTCCCGGCCTCGACCTTGGAGAAGTCCAGGATGTCGTTGATGATTCCGAGGAGCCCATCGGCTGCGCCTTGCACTCCCTTGGCGAACTCGCGCTGCTCGCGTTCCAGAGGCGTGTCGAGCAGTAGTTCCGTGAGCCCGATGATCGCGTTCATCGGGGTGCGGATCTCGTGGCTCATCGATGCAAGGAACTGCGACTTCGTGACCGACGCGCTCAGCGCTTCATCGCGAGCCGCACTCAGTTCCGCGGCGACGCGTTCCCGCTCTGTGACGTCACGTGAGTTCAAGACGAAGCCGCGCACGCTGGGGTCGTTGAGCAGATTGGTCGCGGACCCCTCCAAGGTGATCCACCGACCGTCCCGATGCCGTACGGCGAAATGCACTGCAACGGTCTCGCCGGGCCGTTCGTACGCAGCCGCGAACTCGGCGACCGCTTGCTTCTTGTTCGACGGGTGGAGCAGATCGGTGAGTCGCGTCCCGACGATGTCGGCGGGTCGATAGCCGAGCATCCTTTCGCTGGAAGGACTCTGATACAGCGCGACCGCATGCTCATCGAGCACCGTGATCAGATCGGTCGCGTTGTGCACGAGCGAGCGGAACCGCTCGGACTGGCGGCGAGCACCTCGGCGCAGCAGGAGCGCCATACCGAGCGCGGCCGCGGCCGTGAGCAAGCCCAGCACGATCTCGACCGTTACCAGTCGCGACAAGTGCGCTTGTCCGTCCTTCGTG
>JANYLF010000005.1 GCA_025357995.1 Acidimicrobiia bacterium
CCGAGGGGCGCCTCGTTGAAGAGCCACGGCGACCACCGCATCGCGATGGCGGCTGCGGTGGCGGGACTCGCGGCGAGCGGCGAGACGACTGTACGCGGCTTCGGCGCGACCGCGATTTCGTATCCGAGGTTTGCCGACGACCTCGAATCGGTACTGACGTGAGCGAGATCGGAAGCGACGCCCCAGAGGTCTCCTCGAATTCTTCGGACGGGCGGAGCGGGGCCCGACCGGCCCGGCCCGCAGGGCCAAGAGGGGAAGTGGCGTGACTGACGCGTTTCGTGACGCCGCCCGTCGCGTCGTGGCCATCGACGGGCCATCGGGGTCGGGGAAGTCGACCATCGCGCTCGGTGTGGCCGAAGCGTTGGGCCTCCAGATGCTCGACACCGGCGCCATGTACCGCGCGGTCACGTGCGCGGTGCTCCGCGCGCACGCCGATCCGACGGACGAGGAGCTGGTGACCACCATCGCGCAAGCGGTGCGACTCGACGTGACGCGCGGCGTCACCACCCTCGACGGAGAAGACGTATCGGGCGCGATTCGCGGTCCCGAGGTGACGGCGAACGTGTCGGAGGTGTCGGTGCATCCCGGCGTCCGCACGGAGCTGGTCGCCAAGCAGCGCACATGGGTCGCGCACCACGGCGGCGGTGTCGTCGAGGGGCGTGACATCGGTTCGGTGGTCTTTCCCGACGCCCGGGTGAAGGTATTCCTCACGGCATCGGACGAAGAGCGAGCGCGCCGTCGTCAACGGGACGAGGCGGCTGCGAGCCGGACCGTCGCGGTCGAGGCTGTGCAAGCGGCGATGGCTCGCCGCGATGCGGCCGATTCCACGCGAGCGGTGTCGCCGTTGCGGGCCGCCGACAATGCGATGATCGTCGACACCACCGGACGGATACCGGAAGACATTGTGGCGGAGATCGTGCAAGCATTCCGGCGAGTAGAAGGATCGAATTAATGGTGTACGGCTTTGCGCGCGGTGTCTTGCTCGTGCTCAGCAAGATGCTGTTCCGCATCAAGATCAGTGGGACGGAGAATGTCCCCACGTCGGGTGTGTACATCGTGGCGCCGAGCCACCGCTCCTACTTCGACACGCCCTTCGCGTCGTTTATTACGCGGCGGCGGATCCGCTTCATGGCCAAGGAAGAGCTGTTCAAGAACTCGTTCGGCGCCAAGTTGTTCTCTACGCTCGGCGGGATTCCCGTGACGCGCGGATCGGCCAGTGCGCGTGGGGCGACCAAAGCCGTCGAGGCCGCATTGCGTGCGGGTGAACCGGCCGCGGTCTTCCCCGAAGGGACCCGCGCCCACGGCCCGACGATCGCGCCGCTCTTCGACGGCGCCGCGTATCTCTCGGTGAAGCTCGGATGCCCGATCGTGCCCGTCGCCATCGGCGGCAGTGAGGAAATCCTCGCGAGTGGCAAGAAGCTGCCGAAGTTGCACCGCGTGTCGATGAGGGTGGGTGCGCCGATCATGCCGCCGGCCGACGCCAGCACCCGTCGGCGCAACGATCTCGTGGCGATCAGCGACGAGCTCATGAAGTCGCTGCAGTCCCTGTTCGACGCCGCCAACGCCGACGTCGACGGTGCTTAGCCGGTCAGCAGGACCCCGAGGAAGAGGGCGGCGACCGCGAGGAGCATCGAGACTCCCTCGCACGCGCCCGAGAGTGCGGCGGCGCGTCGGCGATCGGCGTCCGTGGTCGCGGCGCGAACTCGGGGCGCGAACACCAGAATGTGAATGCCGGCAGCCAGCCCGGAGCCCGCGACGCAGAAGAGCTTCACCAGGAGCGTCGCCAGCCATGAGGACGACTGATCGCCCACGTGGAGCGCGATCAGGTTCCACGCCCCGGTCGCGAGCAACACTGTGAACGCGATCCACGCTGCCACTTGGAAGCGTTGCGCGACCGCCCGAATCCGCACCCGCGCCGCCTCGGGATCCGCGTCGTCCGACGCCGGGCGCAATACCGGGATCACGACCCCCAACGTCAATTGGCCGCCGACCCATACCGTGGCCGCGAGTACGTGAAGGAACAGGCGGACGGTGTCGGTTGTGATCGGGCGCATGTCACTCCGACGCGCGTACGAGGTCGGCGAGCACCTCGGCCGCGGAGATCGTGCGATCGTCGGCCGGAATGAGTTCCCGGAGTTCGCGCGGGGGAGGGAAGTACTCGTCTTCGTCGGTCACGTGGACGAGTTCGACACCGTCGGTGGGCGCGAGTTTGGCGATCACAGCCTGGACCACATCCTCGGGCGCGCTCGCGCCGGCGGTGACACCTACCACGCTCGCCCCGTCGAGAGCGGTGAGGTCGAGCTCGGCGGGACCGTCGATGCGCAGCACGTTCACGCAACCGGCCGCGGTCGCGACCTTGGCCAACGCGATCGTGTTCGAGGAGTTCGCGCTGCCGATGACCACGACCGCGTCGGCCTGGACCGCGATCGCGGAGAGTGCCGATTGCCGGTTTGTGGTCGCGAAACAGAGATCGTTGCGAGTCGCGGTCCAGAGGTGCGGGAAACGATCGCGCGCTTCGGTGGCCAGACCCTCCCAGTCGTGGAGCGCGAGGGTGGTCTGAGCGAGGAGCGCGACCTTCTCCGGATCGTCGACGCTCGCAAGCGCACGGTGCAGGTCGGTGTCGTGCTCTACGAGCCGGATTGCGTCGGGCGCGACGGCGAGGGTGCCCACGGCTTCGTCGTGACCGGCGTGGCCCACGTAGAGAATCGTGTAGCCCTTCTCGGCGCGCACCCGCGCCTCGTGGTGCACCTTGGTCACGAGCGGGCACACCGCGTTCACGACGAAGCGTTCCTTCGATTGCGCGGCCGCGACGATCTGTGGTGCCGACCCATGTGCAGAGAGCATGAGCGGCGCGCCGGGCGGAACGTCGTCGATGTCGTCGACGAAGATCACGCCCAGATCTTCGAATCGCTCGACGATCAAGCGGTTGTGCACGATCTCGTGGAAGCAGTAGACGGGAGCGGGGAAGAGTCGAACCATCCACGCCAGGGCCTTGATTGCCATCTCCACGCCGGCACAAAACCCGCGTGGTTCGGCGAGAAGAACCTTGCGAACCGGCATCGGCCAAGGCTACCGCCGGCTCCCTTCGCCCCTAGACTTCCCGGATGTCGCTCGCACGGGTTGAAGCTGTCGCGCCCGGAAGTCCGGCGCATGCCGCGGGCGTCCAGGTCGGCGACGAGCTCGTGGACGTGAACGGCGAGGCGCTTCGCGATGTCATCCGCTATCACGTGCAGGTCGACGAACCCAACGTCGTGCTCACGTTGCGCCGCGGCGACCACACGCGCGCCGTCAGTATCGACAAGCCAGCCGGCGCGCCCCTCGGAGTGCAGCTCGAGAGCGCGGTCTTCGACCGAGTGCGCACGTGCGACAACCACTGCCCGTTTTGCTTCATCTACCAACTCCCCAAAGGGATGCGCAAGAGCCTGTATCTGAAGGACGACGACTATCGGCTCTCCCATCTCTACGGAAACTTCACCACCCTGACCCGCTTCACCGAGGCCGATCTCGAACGCGTGATGACCGAAGGGCTCGGCCCGCTCTACGTGTCGATCCACGCGACCGACCCGGACGTGCGCACCGCGCTCCTGCGCAACCGGCGGGGCGCGACGAGCTTGCGGTGGCTGGGATTGCTGCTCGACGCCGGCGTCGAGGTGCATGGTCAGATTGTGGTCTGCCCGGGTGTGAACGACGGCGCGATCTTCGACGACACGCTGCTCGGGATACTC
>JANYLF010000037.1 GCA_025357995.1 Acidimicrobiia bacterium
GCGCTCCTCCGCATCGCCGACGGTCTCGACCGCGGTCGTAAGCAGGTAGTCACCAGCGTACACGCGCGCATCGGACCGGAGCTCGTCTTGCTCCACATCCGTGCCGGCGGCGACCCCGAACTCGAACTCTGGGGTGCGCGCCGCAAGCGCGAACTCTTCGAGCGCGTCTTCAGCCGCGAGGTCGAGTTCACCGCCCACCCCGCGGGCTGAGGTCCGCTAGGCCTACTGCTTCTATTTCCCAGTGGCGGTGTGGTGGAGGATGCGAGCGGTCGTCTCCACCACATCAGCACGCGACGTTCCGTAGGCCTCGAGGTCGGTGTGGAACGCGGCCATGCGCTCGAGCATCGACACCATCGCGGCCCCCGCGGCGTACGGGGCGAGCCCAGAGTCCCTCCGCAATGCGACCTTCGCGCCGATACCCTCCGTGAGTCGACTGAGCGAGTCGTTTCGGACTCGCCGAAATCGTTCGTCGCCTTCCTGGGCGGCGAGATTCCGCGTACGGAGCACCGCTCGATGCTCGTCCCAGTTGGTGATGAAGTCCTCGACGAGCCGACGAGCGAACGCGAGCCCATCGGGTTGATTCCAATCCTCCGCGAGGAGACCGGCGAGCGACGACGTTTCTTCGCCCACCGCGATCGAGAGCGCAAGCACCGCGGCCTCAACGTCGGGAAAGTATTGATAGAAGGTCGCAGGCGAGAGATCGACGGCGCGCGCGATGTCGACCACGCGCAACTCCCGCAAGCCGTTGTCTTCCAGTAGCCGCGCGGTCGCGTCGAGCAAACGACCGCGCGTCTGTGCACCGCGCCTTCCGAGCGACCGGCCATCGAGCGCCACCGACTTGACCGGCTCAGACATCAGTCACGAACTCTACGAACGACACTTCCTCACTCGCGGGTTGGAAGGCGGCTCGCACCCGGATCCCGATCGCGGCATCCTCGGGCGCGAGCGTGGGCATCTGCGCGATGAACCGCGCGCCGGGTTCTTCGAGATCCACGAGTGCGACGACGAACGGAACTTGCTCGTTGAACGGCGGAATCCCTTGCTGGCGGATCACGGTGTAGGAGTGCACGGTCCCGAGCCCCGAGGCAGTGATCCACTCAAGATCGTCGGACCCGCAATGCGGGCATGCCATGCGCGGGTAGTGATGGTGCAGGCCACACGCACGGCACCGTTGCACGCGCAGCTCATCGCGCACCGTCCCCGCGAAGAACTCCGCCGCCTCCGGGGAGATGCGCGGGATGAGGTACTTCGGAACTTCGCTCACCGTATCCCCACTCATGCCGGCTCCGTTCCGAGGACCACGGTGCCCATCGTGCTCAGCCAGCCGCCGCTGCCGTGCGCGACCGCAATCTCCGCGCCGTCCACCTGACTGTCGCCGGCTTCACCACGCAGTTGGCGCGTTGCCTCGCACAAGAGGAAGAGCCCGCGCATCCCCGGATGGGTGGCAGAGAGTCCGCCGCCGTCGGTATTCGTGGGCAACGCGCCTCCAAGGCCCAGCGCACCCGACGCCACGAACGGGCCGCCCTCCCCCTTCGGCGCGAAGCCAAGGTCTTCGAGACATACGAGCACGGTGTAGGTGAACGAGTCGTACATCTGGAACGTGTCGACGTCGGCCGCGGTGATCCCAGCTTCCGCGAACGCCTTGGGACCGGTGACGGCGCCCGCGGTCACAGTGAGATCCGGCATGGCCTGAATCGAATGATGCGTCATCCCCGCGGCCGCACCGCGCACGTAGACCATCGGCCGTCCGAGCTCGCGCGCGCGGTCTTCGGTCGTAAGGATGATCGCGCAACCACCGTCGGAGATCACGCAACTGTCGAGCTTGTGGAGTGGATCAGCGACGAGCTTGGAGCTCAAGACGTCGTCGATCGTGATCGGATCGCGGTACATCGCGTGCGGATTGCGTGCCGCGTGTTCGCGCGTCTGCACCGAGATCGACGCGAGCTGTTCGCTCGTGGTCCCGTACTGATGCATATGTCGCTGGGCCGCCATTGCGTACGCGCCGATCAGGGTGAGCCCGGTCGGGAACTCCCAGCTCATCGGGTACGGCATCGCGGCCGCACCCCCACCACCGGCTCGACCAGTACCCAGCGAACGACCGGCCGCCGAGAGCTCGTTGTTGCCGTAGACAATTGCGACGGTGTCGACGTCGCCGGCCTGGATCGCCCGGTATGCATGCAAGGCATGGAACTCGAAACTCGAACCACCACAACTCGTCGAGTCGAGCCAGTGCGGCCGCAGTCCGAGGTATTCCGCCAGCTGCACCTCATGCATACCGCCGTACCCGGCCGACGCGAGCCCGTCGATGTCGTCCTTCTTCAGGCCCGAGTCCGCGACCGCGCGCCCGAAGGCCTGGGCCTGGAGCATGAGCGCGCTCAACTCCGGCGTCTTCGGCCCGTCGGCCAACCCCACGCCTACAACACACACTCGACGGTCCACGGCGGCCGACGTTACCCAACCTCGCACGATGGCGTTGTGAGAACATCGCCGCCATGCTCTCGGAACTCCTACGACCGCTCGCGCCCGACCTCGCGGCGCGCTTCGCCGACGTCCCCGAACCGCAGACGCTTCGACCAATCGGGGAGATCGGTACCGGCACGGCGTTCATCGTCCTGGGCGACACCCTGCCGTTCACCCCCGACCTCATCGCCGACCCGACCGAACGAGTCGCGATGCTCGTCGGTCCCGGCGCGCTCTCGGACCTCGCGGGTGTGCACCGGGTCGCACACGAGCTCGGCGCGCCGGTGGCGAACACCTGGGGAGCGAAGGGCATCTACCCGTGGAACGACGGACATCACATGGGCACGTGCGGTCTGCAACGCGACGACTTCGTCCTGCTGGGACTCGGAGGTTTCGACCTCGTCCTCGCAATCGGCATGGACCCGGCCGAAGCACCCGACGAGCGGCTCGGCTTCGCGCGTGTCGTCCACTTCCGCGGAAGTCTTATGCGGCTCCCGGTGCCAGGTGCACCGCGTCCGCTCGCACCGGCGATCACCGAGCTCTACACACGCATTGCGGCGATCGCTCAGCCGGGATATGTCGATGATTCGTATCCCCGCCATCCGGCTCGCGCGGTGATGGACCTGAAGCAATCCCTCGGCCCGGCGACTCGCGTGACCGCGCAACCCGGACTCGCCGGCCTCTGGATCGCCCGCACGTTCCCCACTGACCGCATGGGCAGCGTGATCGTGCCGTCCTACGACCGCCCCGGCATCGGCGCCGCGGTCGGTTTGGTCTCGGCCGCGCAAGGAACCGACACCGTGTGCGTCGTCCAGGGTCCGGTCGACGACATCACCCGAGAGATCATGGACGTTGCCGTACGCCGCGAACTCCCCGTGCGACTCGAAGTGTGGGAAGACGACATCGACTGGTCGCGCACCGAGGATCTCATCGGGGCCGCCGGCCCCGTCGTAGCGTGGACGACGTGAGCGAGGCACCGACACATCACCGCGTCCGCATCGCCGGCCGAGCGGGGCCCGACCGGCCCAGCCCGAAGGGCGGTGAGGGAGAGTGATGGAGCGAGACCCACGGATCGCGGCGATCACTGGGGCGTCGAGTGGCATCGGCCGGGCGGTCGCCGTCGGGCTCGGGCGCCTCGGTTGGTCCGTCGCCCTCGGCGGTCGCCGCGTCGACGCATTGGAGATCACCGCGGAGCTGGTCGCACTCGAAGGTGGCACGCCGTTCGCGCACCGGCTCGACGTCACGGATGCCGAGTCCATCGACGAATTCTTCGCCGCGTCAGAACGCGCACTCGGAACCGTCGACGCGCTCGTGAACAACGCCGGGATCGCGGTGCCGGGGTTGCTCGTCGACACCGACCCTGCCAATCTCGCACGGGAGGTCGAGACGAACTTGCTCGGGCCCTTGCTGTGTACTCGCCGGGCGCTGCGATCGATGATCGAAGTCGGACGCGGCGACGTCGTGTTCGTGTCCTCCGACGCCGCTCGCGCGCCGCGCCCAGGCATGATCGGCTACAGCGCGAGCAAAGCTGCGCTGGAAACCGTGGCGCGCGTCGTCGACATGGAAACGGAGGGTCGCGGTATCCGCACCACGGTCATCCGGGTGGGCCCCACCCTCACCGACTTCGCGGGCGAATGGACGCCGGGGACGTTCGAGCACCTCGTCGATCTCTGGCCCCGGTTCGGGCTGCAACGCCATTTCAACACCATGAACCCCGAAGACATCGCGAACGTCGTGATCCACGCGCTCACCGCGCCGGCCCACGCCCGCATCGACACCATCGAGGTCCAACCCGTGGCACCTGTCGAACCGTTTGCACCACCCGTCGATCCCTGAGGCAGAGCTCGCGGAGCCCGAAGCGCCGTTGCTCGGCAGAGCAGGCGATACGACCGCGAGGGAGCGAGCTGACGAACTGCCACGAATCGGAGTGCGAGCGTACGAGCAATCAACTAGGTACCCTGACGGCAACGTCAGGTTCGACTCGGGAGAAGCGATGCAGATCGACGACATGATCATCGTGAGTGTGGACGACCACGTGGTCGAGCCGCCGAACATGTTCGACGCGCACCTGCCCGAGAAGTACCAGGACATCGCGCCCAAGCTCATCCGCAAGGACGACGGCACCGACGTGTGGCGCTTCCAGACCATCGAGATTCCGAACATCGGCCTGAACGCCGTCGTCGGGCGACCCAAAGAGGAATACGGCATCGACCCGACGAGCTTCGAGGAAATCCGCCCCGGCTGTTACGACGTCGAGAAACGCATCCTCGACATGAACGCGAACGGCACGCTGGGTTCGCTCAATTTCCCGAGTCTCCCCGGGTTCGCCGGTCGGCTTTTCGCGACCCTCGAAAACAAGGACACCGCGAAGGTCCTCGCGCAGGCCTACAACGATTGGCACATCGACGAGTGGTGCGGCCATGCACCCGAGCGGTTCATCCCGCTTGCGATCCCGATGATTTGGGATCCAGAGGCGCTCGCGGCTGAAGTCCATCGCGTGGCGAAGAAGGGCTGCCGCGCGATCACGTTCCCGGAAAACCCCGAGCCGCTCAAACTCCCCAGCCTGCACTCCGACCACTGGGACCCGTTCTGGCAGGCATGCTCCGACGAAGGGACAATCGTCTGCATGCACATCGGATCGTCGGGCAAACTCGTGATGACGTCGGTCGACGCGCCGATCGACGTGCTCATCACCTTGCAGCCAATGAACATCGTGCAGTGCGCGGCCGACCTCATCCACTCGCCGATCTTCAAGAAGTTCCCGGACCTCACCGTTGCGCTCTCCGAGGGTGGCATCGGATGGATCCCTTACTTCCTCGAACGCCTCGACCACTCATA
>JANYLF010000038.1 GCA_025357995.1 Acidimicrobiia bacterium
AAAGTAGTTGGTACCGGTGGCGCCGTCGGCGAGCAGCACACCCTTGGTGGCCAGGAGTTCCTCGAGTGCGGCGCGCATCCCCACGACGGTACCGGAGGAGGCGGCGGCTACGGTCGATGACGTGACCGACGACGTACTGAACGAGCTGTTCTCGATCCGGGGCAAGACCGCGCTGATCACCGGCGGCACTCGTGGCATCGGCCTCATGATCGCCGAGGCGTACGTACGTGCCGGGGTGAAGGTCTACGTGTCGTCCCGCAAGGCCGACGTGTGCGCTGAAGTCGCCGCCGCGCTGTCGGAGCACGGCGAGTGCGTCGGGTTACCGGCGGATCTCTCCACCGAGGCCGAATGCCGTCGCCTCGCCGACGAGATCGCGGCGCGTGAAGACAAGTTGCACGTCCTCGTGAACAACGCCGGTGCCACCTGGGGCGCGCCACTCGCCGATCACGACGACGCCGCATGGGACCGCGTGATCGATCTCAACGTCAAAGGTGTGTTCCACCTCACGCGGTTCCTCCGGCCGCTGCTCGACGCGACCGCGACCGCGGACGATCCAGCGCGCGTCATCAACGTCGGCTCGATCGATGGCATCCAAGTGCCCGCGATGGAGACGTACTCGTACTCCACCGCCAAGGCGGGGGTACACCAACTCACGCGCCACCTCGCGAGCCAACTCGCGCCGAAGATCACGGTCAACGCGATCGCTCCCGGTCCGTTCGAGTCCAAGATGATGGCCGCGACGCTCGAAGCGTTCGGCGATTCGATCGCGGCCAGCGCACCCATGAAACGCATCGGCAAGCCGTCGGACATGGCCGGTATCGCCGTCTACCTCGCCGGCCCCGCCGCGTCGTACGTGACCGGCGCGATCATCCCCGTCGACGGCGGCATCGCCACCACCAAGTAACTGAACTGGCACCAAGAACGCGTCGAAAACGGCGCGTTTCGTGCGTCAGTTCGGGCTGGGTGACGCTGAGTTACGCGAACTGGGCCTTCTTGTACATCGCGACGACGCACGCGCCACCCAGGCCGAGGTTGTGCTGGAGCGCGAGCTCGGCGCCGTCGACCTGGCGCGCGTCGGCAGTACCGCGCAGTTGCCACGTGAGCTCGGAGCACTGGGCGAGACCGGTCGCACCGAGCGGGTGACCCTTCGAGATCAGACCGCCCGACGGGTTCACCACCCAGTCGCCGCCGTAGGTGACCGCGCCCGAGTCGATGAGCTCGCCCGCGCCACCCTCCTCGCAAAGGCCGAGACCCTCGTAGGTGATCATCTCGTTCGCGGAGAAGCAGTCGTGCAGCTCGATCACGTCGACATCGGTCGGGCCGTACCCGGACTGCTCGTAGACCTCGTTCGCGGCGGCGCGGGTCATGTCGAAGCCGACGAACTTCATGTCGCTGCCGGAGTCGAAGCTCGACGGGAAGTCCGTCTTCATCGACATCCCGATGATTTCCACAGCCTGGTCCTCGAGCCCGTGCGACCGCACGAAGTCTTCCGACGCGAGGATCGCGGCCGCGGAACCGTCGGAGGTCGGGCAGCACTGCAACTTGGTCAACGGCTCGTGGATCATCGGGGAGGCGAGGATCTCGTCGAGCGTGTAGATGTCGCGGAACTGTGAGTACGGGTTGTTCGCCGAGTGGCGGTGGTTCTTCTCCGCGATGCGCGCGAACGACTCGGCCTTCACGCCGTAGCGCTCCATGTACTCACGCCCGGCGTTGCCGAACATCTGCGGCGCGGGCGGCGCCTGGGTGAACCCGCGCTTGTCGTTCATGGCTTCGAACGTGCGTTGCATCGGTATGGCGCGGTCCATGTATTTGATGCCGAGCGAACCCTTCTCCATCTTCTCGAAACCGAGCGCGAGGGTGCAGTCGGCGAGACCGCCTTCGATGAAGCGCTTCGCGAGATACAGCGCACTCGAACCCGTGGCGCAGTTGTTGTTGACGTTCACAACCGGCACGCCCGACACACCGATCTCGTACAACGCGCGCTGCCCGGCGGTGGAGTCTCCGTAGCAATAGCCGACGGCCACCTGCTCGATCTCGTCGTAGCGAATCCCCGCGTCGGTCAGCGCGTTGGTGCCCGCTTCCTTGGCCATGTCGGGGTAGTCCCAGGCCTTGCCCCCAGGCTTCTCGAACTTGGTCATGCCGACGCCGATTACGAACACCTTGCGAGCCATCTCAGAACCCTCCACACGCGCAGCTCCGAGGCGGTCGCTCTCGGGCGGGGCAAAGGGTACGGCGCGGCCCCACGTCGTGGCGATCTGGCCCGGTACGGTCTCACCCGCAGCAATGGCGCGAGAACGGGAGAGCACGGTGACCGAGTTCGACGCAAAGTCGATGTTTCGAGTGGTGCGCAGCATCGACGTGACGGCCGCACCGGAGACAGTGTTCGCGCAACTCGA
>JANYLF010000126.1 GCA_025357995.1 Acidimicrobiia bacterium
ACGTCGAACACCTCGGGGTGTGACTTCAACGCCAGCTCGACTTCTTCGGGAAAGATCTTCTCGCCGCCGCTGTTGATGCTGACCGAACCGCGCCCGAGCAACGTGATCTGACCGTCGGCTTCGACGCGCGCCATGTCACCCGGCACCACCCACCGCTCGCCGTTCAACACCATGAACGTGGACGCGGTCTTGGCTTCGTCTTTGTAGTAGCCAAGCGGCATGTAGCCCTCGCGCGCGAGATGGCCGATCACTCCGGAACCGGGCACGACGGGAACACCCGACTCGTCGATCACCACGGTGTGGCCGCCCATCACGAACCGCGGCTTGCCCTCCTTGTCGGAGCTGGCGACCGTACCCTGGTACCCCGTTTCCGACGCGCCCAGCGAATCCACCACCAACACGTTGGGCAGGACCTCGGCAATCTTCTGTTTGACCGCGGGTGAGAGGATCGCACCGCCCGAACCGATCACGAAGAAGTTCGAGAGGTCGTAGTTCGCGCCATCGTCCTCGAGGGCCTCGATGAGCGGCCGCGCCATCGCGTCGCCCACCAGGCTGATCGACATCACATGCTCCCGCACGACCGTGCTCCACACCTCGTGCGGATCCATTTTCTTCTGCGCGCTCAGGACCAGTGTGTTGCCTTGGAGTAGCAGCATCAGCGCGACCCACTGCGCGGCGCCATGCATCAGCGGCGCGACGGGAAACGCGGAGATCGTTCCGCCGTTGCGCGCCATTTCCATCACCGACTCGGGTGACTCGAACGCGGCACCACTCCCCATGAGCGCGCCAATCGTCGAGTGGAAGAAATCTTCCTGGCGCCACATCACGCCCTTCGGCATCCCGGTGGTACCGCCGGTGTAGAGCATGTAGAGGTCGTCGGGGCTGCGCTTCTTGTCGTACCGCTTGTCGGACGCGGCGCTCAGCGCGGCTTCGTATTCGACGGCTCCGACCGCGGCGAGATCTTCGTCGGTGCCGTCCTCGATGGAAACGAACACCTTGAGCTTGGGACATTGGTCTTTGACCGCGACGATGCGCGGAACGAACTCGCGCCCGTGCACGAGACCGACGAGATCGGCGTTGTCGAACAGGTACGCGAGCTCGGCTTCCACGTAGCGATAGTTCACGTTGATCGGAACCGCGCGGGCCTTCCAGATGCCGAACATCGCCTCGATCCACTCGGGACCGTTGTACGCGTAGATGCCGACGTGGTCGCCGGTCGTCACACCACTCGCGAGAAGATGGTTGGCGAGGCGCGTGGAACGATCGTCGAGCTCGGCGAACGTGAACCGTCGATCACCGCAGATGACGGCAGTCCGATCCGGCGCAATGTCCGCAACACCCTCGAACAGGTCGGCGAAGTTCCATTCCATCTATTTCCTCACGATCACGCTGCTGCCGTGGCCGAAGAGGCCTTGGTTGACGGTGAGCCCCACGCGGGCGCCTTCCACTTGGCGGGCGCCGGCCTCGCCTCGGAGATGCCAAGTGAGCTCGCACACTTGCGCGATCGCCTGGGCCGGAACCGCCTCGCCGAAACACGCGAGGCCGCCGCTCGCGTTCACGGGGATCCGGCCACCGATCGTGGTGTCGCCATCGCGCACGAGTCGCTCGGCCTCACCGGGCTTGCAGAGCCCGATGTTCTCGTACCAGTCGAGCTCGAGCGCGGTCGAGAGGTCGTAGACCTCGGCGAGGTCGAGATCCTCGGGACCAATACCGGCTTGCTCGTACGCGGCGTACGCGATCGAGTCACGAAACCCACGCTCCGGCTCGGCCACACCGAACGCCGAATCGGTCGCGAAGTTCGGCATGTCGATGAGCGTGTTGGGATAGCTCGGCGTGACCGTGCTCACACCCGCGACGCGCACCGGGCTCGTGACGCCGTGCGACTTCGCGTAGTCCATGCTGCACACGATGAGTGCGGCCGCGCCGTCGGACGTGGCGCAGATTTCGAGCAACCGCAAGGGATCGGACACGATCGGCGACGCATTCACGTCTTCGAGCGTGACTTCTTTGCGGAACCGCGCGTACGGGTTCTCGAACCCGTGCTTCGCGTTCTTCACTTTGACCGCGGCGAAATCGTCTTGGGTCGCGCCGTGCAGCTCCATGCGCCGCCGCGCGTACATGCCGAAGTACGTGGGGTTGGTCGCGCCGAGCAAGCGAAAGCGCAACCAGTCGGGGTCGTCGCCGCGTTCGCCCGCGTTTGGCGCGAGGAATCCCTTCGGTGTGGTGTCGGCACCGATGACCATGGCGACGTCGACCATGCCCGCGAGGATCTGCGCACGAGCTGCGTTCAGCGCGGTCGCACCACTCGCACACGCGGCGTAGGACGACGACACCGACGCGCCCTGCCACCCGAGCGCCTGGGCGAACGTGGCGCCCGCGACATAACCGGGATAGCCGTTACGCACGGTGTCGGCACCGCACACGAGCTGCACGTCACGCCAGTCGACGTTCGCGTCGGCCAGCGCGGCCCGAGCCGCGACCACGCCGTACTCCACGAAGTTCTTGCCCCACTTACCCCAGGGATGCATCCCCACCCCGAGCACCGCGATCTCTTGACTGGCACTCATGCGGCCACCGGCTTCCAGTGCCAGACGACGTACTCGTTGTCGTCGTCTTCGTAGAGCGTTCCGAGCGTGAGTTCCACATCGGTGCCGACCGCGAGCGTCTTGGGGTCGCACTCGGGTGCGAGTGGACCGAGCACCACCATCTGCTCGTCGATCAACTCGACCGCGACCACGGTGTAGGGCACGAACGGATCGGCCGCCACGTACGGCGCAGGCGGTTGGTAATGATTCGTGGTCCACGACCACACCCGACCGCGGCGGGAGAGCTCGACCTCGGTGAGCTCCTCGGTGGGCGCGGCGGGGTTGCGGGAGAACGCGAGGTTCTTGGGGAAGAAATAGCTCCCCGTCTCGACGCCACGGCTCGCCAGCAGCGCGGGCGAGTCTCCGAGGGTGAACCAGCCGTCGACGGCAGGGACTTGGGTCTTCATGGCGGCGCAGCCTACCGATCGGGTTCCGCCAGCTCCGACGCCGGTCGTTACGCGCGTTCAGTCGGCCAGGTGGTCGAGCAACGCCATGAACTCTGGGCTGGCGTCGGGCCCGTAGGCCGACACGACGGTGCCGCGCATCCCGCACGCCGGGCATTCGATACCCAAGACAATTGCTTCGTCGCCGGGGTCGGTGTCGCCTTCGAATCGGAACGTGTGGCGCACGACCAGCTGGGTCGGATGATGCCTCAGACCGCAGGCCCCGCACTGCACGGTGCCATCCGAGAACGAGAAGTCACTGCGGTAGCCGTCCGCCTCGAGCAGAGCAATCGCTTCGGTGACCGAGCCAGCCGTTTCCATGCGTCGAGGCTACGACTCGAGCCTGCCGCACGACCCAAGGATGGGTTTGTCAGTAATTCTGCTGGACCTCGGTGGGTGCCCGACGCGCTAGCGGGGCGTCAGCACGCAGAACTCGTTTCCATCGGGATCGGCCATGACAACCCAGTTGACCGCGCCTTGGCCGATATCGATTCGAGTCGCGCCCAAGGAAACGAGCCGGTCCACCTCCGCTCCCTGGTCGACGTGGTCGGGCGGAGCGATGTCGAGATGAAGCCGGTTCTTCGCGACCTTCGGGGGCACTGGCGGACCCCAGGTGATGAACGGACCGGTGCCGTCGGGCGCGCGGATTGCGGTCTCTTCGTCCTGATCCCAGACCAACGGCCACGCGAGCGCGGCGCTCCAGAAGTACCCGACCTCCCGCGTACCGTCGCATGTGATCGATCCGAGGCGTCCGCAGCCGGCGAGGAAATTGTTGTTCGGCCGGATCACACAGAACTCGTTGCCTTCGGGATCGGCGAGCACGACATGACCCTCGTCCGGGCGCTGACCGATGTCGATGTGGCGGGCACCGAGCTCGACCAACCGCGCGACCGTCTCCTCCTGGTCGGCGACCGACGTGGTCGTCAGATCGAGATGGAGACGGTTCCGGCCGGTCTTGTGTTCCGGGACCGGGAAGAACGAGAGCTCGAACCGCGTACCGTCCGTCGGAACGAGACAGACCTCACCATCTGGCTCCACCTCCTTGGTCTCCCAGCCCAGTGCGGTGGCCCAGAAGCTCGCGAGCCGGAGCGGTTCGTTCGCGTCGAAGCACAGCGCGACGAGTCGCGCTTCCCGGTGCGGCTCGTCTTCCGCGGCGAACTTCAGCCAAGAGGAATGCAGCGCCATGAGCGAATATTGCCCACTCCTCGCTCGTTCTGCCACCCACCTCCAGTAGGACCCTTCGTGACGACGACGGCGTCTCCCGGCGCAACGCTCGCCGATGTGGTCAGATCCGGACATGGCAGACGTCCCAAGTACGCGGTACGCCGAAGGCAGCGACGGTCTCTTCGTCGGGTATCAGGTCCTTGGCGACGGCCCGATGGACATCGCACTGCTCCCGATGCACTGGTCCAACGTCGAACTCTTCTGGGACGACCCGAGCACGGCACGGTTCTTCCATCGTCTGGCTTCGTTCGGCCGCTTGATCCTCTTCGACAAGCGAGGCTGTGGAGTCTCAGACCCGGT
>JANYLF010000172.1 GCA_025357995.1 Acidimicrobiia bacterium
TGAGTCGGGCCATCGCCGTCGCGATCTCGGTGTCGGCGCCGAACGGTGCGCGGCCGGTCAACATCTCGTACAGGACCAGCCCGAGCGAGTACACGTCAGAGCGTTCGTCGACGGGTTGGCCTTCGAGCTGTTCCGGCGAGAGGTAGCGCGCGGTTCCGACCACACTCCCCGCGCGGGTGAGTTCGTCGCCGGTCTGATCGGCCGCCTTCGCGATGCCGAAGTCGGTGACCTTCACGCGTCCGTCGAGCTGCACGAGCACGTTGCTCGGCTTCACGTCGCGGTGGACCAATCCGCGCGCGTGTGCGGCCGCGAGTGCGTCGGCGACCTGCGCGGCGATGTCGGCCGCGCGCGCGGGTGGGAGCGCGCCGTGGAGGTCGATGGCCTGGCGCAAGGTCGCGCCCTCGACCAGTTCCATGACGATGTACGCGACGCCGTCGTCTTCGCCGGTGTCGTAGGTGGCCACGATGTTCGGGTGCGCGACCGCCGCGGCGGCGACGGCCTCGCGGCGGAACCGGGTTCGGAGCGCCTCGTCTTCCGCCAGCTGCGGGTTGAGGGTCTTGACCGCGACCAGTCGGGCCAGCAAGGGGTCTTCGCCCCGCCAGACCGTGGCCATCCCGCCTCTCGCGATCTCGTGGTCGAGGCGGTACCGGCCACCGAGCACGCGCCCGGGCGCAACGGAATGACCCACGACCCGACGCTACCCGCAGCGCTCGCCCGAACCGGGTAGGGCGCGGGAGCGCTTGTGCCGATGGTTCAGTCGCGTTCGACCCATCCGAGTCCCATCGTGCGCGGTCCGCCGTGGGTACCGATGACCGGACCGATGTTGCCTACCTCGATCTCGTTGCGTGGGACGATGGTTCCGAGCTGGTCGAGGAACTCTTCGACGTCGGGGGCCTGCGCGTGGAACACGAAGACGCCACTGGGGTCCTTCGCGGCCTTCAGCTTGTCGGCCAGGTGGACCAAGCTCTTGCTGCGGGTGCGCACCTTGCCCGCTTCGACGACGATGCCGTCGCGAATTTCGATGATGGGCTTGATGGACAACACGCTTCCGAGCATCGCCTGGGCGCCACCGATGCGCCCACCGCGCTTGAGATGTTCGAGGGTGTCGAGCGCGCCGAAGAGTCGCGTGTGCGCGGCGCGATCTTCGACCGCAGCCGCAAGCGTTTCGAGATCCGCGCCGCCGGCCGCCAGCGCCTGGGCCGCGATGCACTGATTGCCGAGCCCCATTGACACGCTCAACGAATCGATCACCCGGACCGGAAGTTCACCTTCGAGTCCCTTTGCCGCGATCTGCGCTGACTGCATGGTTCCCGACAATCGCGACGACAGGTTGATACACAGGATCGCGTCGGCTCCGGCATTCGCGAGCGACCGGAACCGTTCCTCGAACGCGCCCGGCGATGGCGCCGCAGTCTCGGGAAGGAGCGGCGATGTCGCGACCTTGCGCCAGAACTCCTCGTTCGTGAGCTCGACCCGGTCGACGAATTCCTCGTCACCGAATCGAATCGTGAGCGGAACAATCTCGATGCCGAGTGCATCCGCGCGGGCTTGCGGGAGGTCACACGCGCTGTCAGTGACGATTCGAACGACCACGGAACCTCCTGGGAACGCGACATATGAAGCCGGCGCCGGCAGTCTGTCTGACTCGGCGTTGTCCGTAATGGTTACCCATCGAACGCGGGAGTGGTGCGAGTGTCGCGCCGGAAAAGTTCCTGCACCAGCGCGACGAGGTCGAGACCAAGCAGCCGGGCAGTGAGGAGGAACAGGGCTCCCCCGCTCAGACCGGCCGCGACGAGGGTCACGACCGAGCGCGACGGGGTCGCGCTGCCGAGCGCCGAATCGATGCCGATGGCGACGAGCGCGCCGGGGACGAGTGCCAATGCCACCCGGGCCACCGTGTCCGTGATCCGCCGTCCGTCGAGGCGGCCGATCCGCCGTCGCAACATCGCGAGGGCGAGCAAGGCCGAAACGGAATACGCGACGGTCCACGACCACGCGAGACCCTCCACGCCGCGCCATTCGTAGAACGCGAACGCAGTCGCGATGTTGATGGCGTTCTCGACCACGTTCACGAGAAACGGCGAGCGGGTGTCCTGCATCGACGAGAACGTGCGCACGACGTAGAGATAGACGGAGAACGCGACGAGACCGACCGCGAACGCGCGCAGCGTGTCGGCGGTGGGCGTGACGGAACCGGTCGCGAAGTCGCCGTGATCGAGGAGCGCGCTGATGAGTGGTCTGGCCAGAATCGCGAGACCGACCGCGGCCGGGATCATGACGATGAGGATCATCCGCAAGCCGCTCGCGAAATGGTCGCGCAACCCCACAAGGTCGTCGGCCTGATGGCGGCTCGCCAGCTCGGGGCCGAGCGCAGTCATCACGGAAACGGCGAGCAGACCGTGCGGGAGCTGGAAGAACGTGAACGCGGCCAGGTAGATCGAGACGTCGCGGTCGGTCCGCCACGCGAGGACGAGAACGACGAAGAACGCGACCTGGTTCGCAGCGACGTAGCCGATGGTCCAGCCCGAGAGGCGGGCGAGTTGGCGCACCGCGGTATGGCGGGGGTTCCAATACCACCGAAATCGGGCGCCGGCGCGATGGACCGCGGGCAGCAGGACCAAGGTCATGGCAACCACACCGGCGGTGGTACCGAGGCCGAGGAGCAGCACCAGCACGGGGTCGTCGAGCACCGAGTGCACGGTGGGCGCAGCCGTGGCGACCCGACCAACGGCGAGAAGGACGGCGATCACTACGATGTTGTTGAGGACCGGCGCGAACGCCGCGGCCGCGAACCGTCGGCGGGCGTTGAGCATCGCGGTCGCGAGCGCAGTGATGCCGTAGAACAGCATCTGGGGCATGAACCACCGCAAGAGGTCCGTTCCCAACGCACGTTGGCGAACAAGATCGGCACCGCTGATCTGATGCGCGTGGCCGCCGATCTCGTACGCGCGGATGATCCACGGCGCGGCGAGAATGCCGATAGCGGTTCCGACCGCGAGCACCACGATCGCGACGGTGTTGATCGCGTCGGTCGCCTGGGGATCGTCGCCTTCGTACGACTTCACGAACAGTGGGACGAGCGTCGCGGTGAGGATCCCTCCGAGCAGCAACTCGTACACGATGTTCGGAGTGGAGTTCGCGATGTTGTAGACGTCGGTGACCGGGCCGAGACCGAGCGCGACGAGCGCGGAGACCCGCAGGAAGCCCGTGATGCGCGAGAGCAGTGTGCCGAGCCCGATGACGGCGCTGGTTCGCGCGATGCGCCGCGGTGGTTCCGAGGGGTTCATAGCACCGCGGGCGTGGCCGCCGGGCGTCGGCGACTTCGCCGCCAGTGGGTCAACCACCACGCCGCGAGGAACACCAGGGCACCGATCGTGAGGATGAGGCCCACGCCACTCACGACCGACGAGCGCACCGTATAGCGGGCTCGTTGGAGGTCGATGTTGCTATCGGGTGAGCTCACCGTGACGAGCACGGGGAAGGTCCCCGACGCACGCGCGCTCACGTCGAACTGTTTGGTGTTGTTACCGGGCGCGAGATCGATGATGTGCTCCGCTCCCTTCGGGAACTCCAACTTCTGGCTCGCGAGGGTGACCAAGACCCGGACCGGTCGTCCCGTGCCGTTCTCGATGCTCAGGGGCACCGAGGCTCGCTGGGACGTCAACGTCACGGTCCGGCTGTCGGTGGTCGTGATCTTGCCGGTGATGTCCCCGACGTCGCGTTCGATCGTCCGGAGTCGTTCCGTCGAAACGGTGGGACCAGTGCCGCGGACGCGTCCGGCCAAGGTGAGCAACATCTGATAGCGCAGTTCTCCGACGATTGGCTCGTTCGCTCCGATCATCGACGCCAGGCCGTCGACCTGGCGACGCCCCGAGTCGTAGGCGGCCAGGCTGATGGGAGCCGCACTTTCGACCACGGGCACGAGGGCGCGGGAGTAGGGCTTGCGGTTGAGAATCGCCGGTTGCACGGAGTCGAACAGGTGCCCGATCGGCGTCCCCGCGAACAGCGGATGGTTACGGAACCCGGCGAGCAGTGCCGCGACCCGCGGCAGCGGCGCGTCCCACAGAAGCGGAGTGTTGATCACCACGCCGCGCGAACGATTTGGCTGCTCGAGCGCGATCACGGAGAGGCCGGCGAGGACCTGCTGCGCGCGCAGCGCGTCCGACCCCGGTCGGATGAGAAGGTCCGACGTGATGGCGTTGACCTCGAGTGCGTCAAACGAACCGGTGGGCGTGTCGAGCCGGAAGGGCCGGGCAGGGGTGAACTGGTCCGGTCCAACGGCCGGGACCAGGGCCTTGGGCTCGACGACCACGCGGGTGGTGCCGCCTTGATCGCGCAGTCGGGTCAGCGTCGGACCGTCGAGGGGCTGGGGGGTCGCGATCGTGTGGTCGACCGCGGCATCCAATCCAGACTCCAGCTGGGCGCGGCCGGTGACCATCGATGTGTCGAACCCGCCGGTGAGCCCGGCACGGATCAACGCCGGTCCGTCGACGGTCGTGTACGGACCCGCGAGGACGGGCGCGGCTTGGGCGGCGGTGCGCAGCGCGGCCAGGACGGTGGCGGCCCGGTTGCTCGCGACGGTCGGTGCATGAGCCGAGAGGTCGGCGTCCGCTCGAATCGCGTCGACGGTCGCCGGGTCCGGTACCAGGCTGATCGGAACATCCGCGTCTTGTCCCAGCGCGGTGGCGATGCGCCCGAGCCGACCGTTGGGGGCAAGGTTGTGGTCGAGCACCGGATCCGGTATCGGCGCACCTGGACGCGACGGCGCCGACGCGAAGTTCCACAGCCACGCGACGTGGAGCGGTTCGGCCGGGACCTCGCCGGCACTCCGTGGACGGGTCGCGACGAGGTCGGTGACGAAGTGGTCGAGGACGCGGCTCGTGGCGGAATCGCGCAGCTCGATCTCGAGCGGAAAGACCCCGGCGGAGTTGCCTTCGGGGATGTTGAGCCGGAATCGGTTCGGGTCGCTCGGGGCGTTCGGCGCCTGGAGCCCGATGGTCAGGATGCGGTCGGAATCGGACCTCGCCAGTGCATCGACCGGGGTCGCGCGCGACCCCACGACGGAGCCGAGGCGGTCGCCGGCGAGGCTCCGCTCGAATGCGATCCGACTGAGGATCGCAGTGTGCACGACGGAATGGACTTCGAGACCCGTCGTCACGCCGGCGCGAATGCCGAGGTGCACCGTGACGTCGTCGCCCAGCGTCGACCACGCGGGTTGGCCGGTCAGCACGATCGAGGGGGTCGACGCCGTGGTGGGAGCAGCACCGACCGGCGACGCGGCAAGGAGTGCGAAGAGCGCGGCCGCGATCGCTCCAACCGTCCGGCGAATCACAGAGCTCGACTCATGACGCACAGACCCGTCGGCATCTCTTCGAAGCCACACCGCTGGTACAGACCGAGGGCCGGCGCGTTGTCCATCTGAGTATTCACGAGCGCCCGCTCGGCGCGGTGACGCCGGAGCCAACGCAGCGCGTCGGCGACGATCGAGCTGCCGAGGCCTTGACCCTGCATCTCCGGATCCACCGCCACGCGCTGGAGATAGCCGACGCGACCGGCCCGTCCGGTGATGGCGTAGGCAGCCAACCGAGGGTCGACATCGATGACGCGGTAGCGCGTGGCCGGGGTGGCGTCGATGGCGCTGGTCATGGACTCGTCGTCGAGGCGCCAGAACGGAAGGAACGCCCGCGCGTCGATTTCGAGAACTCCGCTTCGGTCCGACGGACGAGCTCGGCGCGTGCTGTTTTGGATCGGTGGCAGATCAACGAGTGAGTGCGCGAGGAGATGGAGTCGCTCGCGCACCGAGAAACCCGCGTCGACGAACGGCAAGGTCTCGGCCGGTCCAAGCGCGTTCGTGACGACGGACTGATAGCCCTTGCCGCGCAGCAGCCGGATACAGCGCGCCACGATCTCGTCACTCGGCGGCCGGCGGGCGCCGACCGCGAGGTAGGCGACGTCGGTGTGGCCGCGCCACGGGCCGAGGCGGGCCCATCCCCCGGGCCAGCGCAGGGTGTCCTCGGGCATCGCGGGCCAAGCGTACGCGCCGCGGCGCTTGGGCATGGGTCGTCTTCTGGGGGCTCCCGGAGGAGGGCTACCGTTCGTCGATGCTCTTGCTCGGCTCCGATCCGGTCTTCGCGGAGCACGTGACTGGACCCGGCCATCCCGAGAGTCCGGAGCGACTCGAGGCGGTAGCCGCCGGTATTGCCCGCGCCGATCTCGGATCGGATCTCGTGGAGCTGGGCCACCGTGACGCGACCGAACGCGAACTCGAGCGGGTGCACCCCCGTGACCATCTCGCGGCCCTGCGGGCGCGCTGTGAATCCGGTGACCACCTCGATGCCGATACGCCGACGTCGCGACGCTCGTGGGCGGCGGCGGTCGCGGCCGCCGGTGCCGGGCTCGCCGCGGTCGACGCCCTGGAGGCGCGGGACGCCTCGGCGGCGTTCGTCGCAGTACGACCTCCCGGACACCACGCCCGACCGCGCCAAGCAATGGGGTTCTGTCTCATCAATAACGTCGCCGTGGTCGCGAGTGAGCTCCGGGCGCGGGGCGAGCGAGTCGCGATCGTCGACATCGACGCGCATCACGGGAACGGAACCCAAGAGGTCTTCGCCTCCAGTCCCGACGTGTTCTATGTGTCATTCCACGAGTGGCCGCTCTATCCCGGTACCGGCCGTCACGACGAGATCGGCTCCGGCCCGGGTGCGGGCACCACGTGCAATCTGCCGCTCCCTGCGGGGGCAACGGGCGATGTCTACTTCCGAGCGCTGGACGACGTGGTGGAACCGCTCCTCGCGTCGTTCGGGCCCACCTGGTTGTTGATCTCGGCCGGGTTCGATGCGCATCGGGACGACCCGTTGACCGGCCTCGCGCTGTCGGCCGGCGACTACGCCGGGCTGGTGCGCCGGCTCATGACGACGGTTCCAACCGGGCGAACCGTCGCGTTTCTCGAAGGCGGCTACTCGCTGTCGGGCCTCGCGGATTCGGTCGCTGCCACCATCCCCGTCTTGGCCGGCGCGGCGCCCGAGAGACTGGCCTCGGGCGAAGCGCCCACCGCGGGCGGGCCTGGTCACACAGTCGTCGATGCGGTAGCTCGGATGTGGCGCGAATACCTCGGGGAGTGCGCCGATCGAGGCAAGTGAAGGCCCTTCCTACAGCGAAGGCCGCGAAACGCCGATAGTTCCACGAGTCCGGGAGTGGAGCGGAGGGAAATCGGTGCTGGATCTGGATCGAGTGTTACGTGAGGCAGTCGATCGCGGGGCATCGGACGTGCACATCAAGGTCGGATCGCCGCCACATCTCCGTATGGATGGTGAGCTGGCGCCTTTCACCGACGAGGCCGTGCTGGCCGCGGACACCGAACGGGTCGCGTTCGCGATCATGCCGAAGATCCGCGCCGAGGAGTTCCTCTCGGGCAACGAGGCCGACTTCGCGTACGCCTTGAATGGCGTCGGCCGATTCCGCGTGAACGTGTTCCGCCAGCGCGGCTCGGTCGGGCTCGTGTTGCGCCACATCCTTCCCGGCATCCCACCCATGGAGGAGCTGGGATTGCCGCCGGTCGTGCGCCGCCTCGCCGAAGAACATCGCGGTCTCGTGCTGGTCACCGGTCCGACGGGGTCGGGCAAGACCACCACCCTCGCGGCGATGATCGACCACATCAACGAAACCAAGGCTCGCCACATCGTGACGATCGAGGATCCGATCGAGGTACTGCACGCCGACAAGCGATCGATCATCAACCAGCGTGAGGTCGGAGACGACACCGTCGACTTCCTCTCCGCGCTCAAGCGGGCATTGCGCCAGGACCCCGACGTCATCCTCATCGGTGAGATGCGCGATCCGGAGACGGTGTGGGCCGCGTTGTCTGCCGCGGAAACGGGCCACTTGGTCTTCTCCACCCTGCACACGATGGGCGCGGCCGAAAGCATCAACCGGGTGATCGATTTCTTCCCGCCGTACCAGCAACAACAAGTGCGCATGTCGATGGCGGGCGCGCTCAAGGGGATCGTCTCGCAACGGTTGGTCCAGCGCAGCGATCGAGAAGGCCGGGTTCCGGCGATGGAGGTGTTGGTGGCCACCGGGCGCGTGTTCGACAAGATTGCCGACGCCACGGCCACCCACGAGCTGGACGAGATCATCGCCGATGGTGAGTTCTACGGCATGCAGACGTTCGATCAGAGCTTGCTCAACCTGTTCGCGACGGGCGTGGTATCGCGCCGAGACGCGTTGGCGACGGCTTCGAATCCGCACGACCTTCGGCTCAAGATGGAGCACTACGAGTTGTTGAAGGCGGAGTCGAACGCGACTCCGCTCGTCCGCTCGGCCTGACGCACGATCTCGCATTGGGTCGTCGGTCGGGAGGCCGCACGAGTCACAATGCTGCGGTGACCGTCCCGCCGCGCCTGGCTCCGATGCTCGCGGCCGATGCGCCCGTCCAGCGAGTTGCGCGCGCGCTCGTGGGCGCCGGCCACGAGTGCTATCTCGTCGGGGGCAGCGTGCGAGACGCACTGCTGGATATCGCCCCGGTGGAGTTCGACTTCGCGAGCGACGCGTTGCCGGATCGGATCGAGGCGTTGCTCGCGCCGATCGCGGAGTTCGTGTGGCTGCAAGGCCAACGGTTCGGCACGGTGGGTGCGCAAGTGGCCGGCATCCCGTGCGAGGTGACCACATTCCGATCCGACGTGTATCACGCTGACAGCCGCAAGCCGGAGGTCACGTTCGGCGACTCGATCGAGACCGACCTCTCACGGCGCGACTTCACGGTGAATGCGATGGCGCTGCGCTTGCCCGACGCCGAGCTCGTGGACCCCTACGACGGGACCGTCGATCTCGCCGCCGGCCGATTGCGCACGCCGCTGTCGCCCGAGATCTCCTTTACCGACGACCCGCTCCGGATGATGCGCGCGGCCCGGTTCGTGGCACGGTTCGGATTCGAACCGGTCCCGGAGTTGGTGGCGGCGGTCGAGCAGCTGGCGGACCGGTTGGCCATCGTGAGCGTCGAACGCATCCGCGACGAATTGTCGAAGCTGCTCGTGGTGGAGGATCCGTCGCCGGGATTGTGGTTTCTCGCCGAGACGGGTCTCGCCGACGGCTTCCTCCCGGAGCTGAACGCGATGCGGCTCGAGCAGGACCCGATCCATCACCACAAGGACGTGCTGGCCCACACGATTGCCGTGGTCGCGAAGACCAGCCCGGAGCTGGTGTTGCGGTTGGCCGCGTTGATGCACGATGTGGGCAAGCCGAAGACGCGATCGTTCGAACGCGGTCGGGCCACGTTTCATCATCACGAGGTCGTGGGGAAGCGGATGACGCGGGAGCGGCTCGTCGCCCTGAAGTATCCGAACGACGTCGTCGACGATGTGGCCCAGCTCGTCTACTTGCATCTGCGGATCCACACGTACGCGATGGGCTGGACTGATGCCGCCGTGCGCCGGTACGTACGAGATGCGGGCCCGCTGCTGGACCAGCTCAACGAATTACAGCGCTGCGATTGCACGACGCGAAACGAGCGACGCGCCCGCACTCTGGCGCGCCGGATGGACGAGCTCGAGACTCGGATCGAGGAGCTCGCCGCCCAGGAGGAGCTCCGGGCGATTCGCCCGTCGCTCGACGGCACGCAGGTGATGGAGTTCCTCGGGGTCCTGCCGGGTCGGGTCGTGGGCGAGGCGCTCGCGTTCCTGCTTGAGGTCCGGCTCGACGTTGGCCCGATCGACGAAGCCGACGCCTACGAGCGACTTCGCGCCTGGGCCGACGAGCGCGAGGGCTGAGGCGCGACGCCGAACCTCTAGCTACCGACTTTTCTCGCTCGCCAGATGATGTCGGTCGGGATCATCGCCGGTCCTCGGGGCGAGGACGCCGGCTGCGGTTCGAGCAGCGTGTCGACCCGGAAACCCACCCGCCCCAGGAGCGCGAAGACGTCGCCGATCCGGTGCACGTAGCGCCCGTCGACCGGCTCGATGTCGAAGTACGACCGGCCGAGGAATGGTCGGGCCAACGGGAGCGACCCGGTGGGTTCGGGCTCGACGTCGACGCAGAATGCGAAGGGATGCGGCAGGGAAAAGGCGAACCATGCTCCGGCGCGAAGCACGCGCTGGACTTGGCGGAATACCCGTCCGAGGTCCGCCAGGCCCGAGAGACTCCCCTCGGCCAAGGCCACGTCGACCGAATCGCCACGGAGAAAGGCGAGATCGGCGAAGTCGCCGGTGTGCACCTCGACGCGCACCTCGTGTTCCCCGGCCTTCTGGCGGGTCGCGGCGACGGCCGCGGCGGATGGGTCGATGGCGATCACTGACGCACCGCCGCGGGCGAGTGCGACGGCACGCGTACCGTCTCCGCAGCCCAGCTCGACGACACGTTTGCCCCGCACCTCGCCGAGAAGCCGCGCCAACTGGAATTCACTCATGCACGCGTGACCCTACTTGCGGGCGACGATCACCGATCGTGCGTCGCGGCGCCCCGGGGTTTGACCGGGGCGTCCTGGGGTTTGGAGGTCTTCTACACTGCTCGCCGTGGTCAAAGGGACCGACTACGCGCTCGCCCGCCGGGCTGTCCTGCGGGACCTCAAGGCGGGTCGGGTCAGCCGGAACGACGTGTGTGACGCCCATCCCGAGTTGCTGCGCGCGGCGCGCAACGTGGGTGACCCGGTGGGCAAGGCGTGCCCCGTATGTCGGAGCAAGCAGCTCTTCTACGTGTCCTACGTCTACGGGGATCGACTTCGCGCCGCGAACGGTCGAGCGCTCTCTCAGCCGGGTGAGCTCGACGAGTTGGCTCGCAAGCATGACGAGTTCGACTGTTACGTCGTCGAAGTCTGTACCAAGTGTCGCTGGAACCACCTCGGCCGCCGAGAACTCCACGGGAAAGGGACCCGGTTGGGAGCGGAGGTCGAGCAGAAGTGACGGCTGGCGCGGAGCCCTGGCTCACCGCCTAACCTTTGTGGTGCTGCCGGGAGCCGTGGGTGCCCTGGACGGTGGAGGTATCGAGATGACGGCCGAGATCGCGCCATCACATCCGAAGTCACGCGTGCTGACCGCGCCGGACATTGCTGCGGCGAAGGGCAACGACTGCCCCCTCGTCATGGTGACCGCGTACGACGCTCCGAGCGCGCGTGTCGTCGACCATGCTGGCGTCGACATGATCCTCGTGGGCGACACGCTCGCGATGGTCGTGCTCGGTTACGACGACACGCTTCAGGTCACGACCGACGACATGGCGCATCACGTGGGCGCCGTCGCGCGGACGAAGCCGCGTGCGCTCATCGTGGGCGACCTACCGTGGATGAGTTACCACGTGTCGCGCGAGGAGACGGTGCGCAACGCGGCCCAGTTGATTCGCGCCGGTGCAGGTGCAGTCAAGCTCGAAGGTGGTCGGAAGCGCCTCGAGGCAATCACGGCGATCCTCGATTCCGAGATCCCGGTGATGGGTCATCTCGGCCTTACTCCGCAGTCGATCCACGCGATCGGCGGCTTCAAGGTGCAGGGCAAACAACTCGACGCGGCGCGGCGCATTGTGGACGATGCGGTTGCCCTGGCCGAGGCGGGATGTTTCGCGATCGTGCTCGAGTGTGTGCCCGATGGCGTCGCGCGGATGGTCACCGACGCGATCTCGGTCCCCACGATCGGTATCGGCGCCGGCCGTCACTGCGACGGCCAGGTGCTGGTGTACCACGATCTCTTGGGGTTCGAAGATCGGATCCGGCCGCGGTTCGTGCGCCGCTACGCGGAGTTGGGCGCCGACGCCACCGCGGCCGTGGCTCGATTCGTCCACGACGTTCGGGTCGGCACGTTCCCATCGAGCGACGAGACCTACCACATGACCGATCAGCTCGATGATGCGATGGACCTGTACGCCGTCGATGTCACAACCGACGGTCAGGGCGAGCCCGCCGCGGGCTCCCGAGCCTCCAGCTCGGGAATGAGTGTCACACCCCCCGGGTAGGGTCGTCCTCGATAGGTCCGGCGGGATTGGGTCGGCTAGCCTGCCCCGCTTCATGACGGAGGTCTCGACCTCCTGACATGTCCACCCTGCCCCTTGGCGAAACGATCGGGATTTCCGGTCGGCTTCGAACCCGGGGGCCCATGTGCGCTCGGCGCTCGTGGTCCGAAGGAGGTATTGGCCAATGAGGCCGTACGAGGTCATGGTTATTTTCGATGCGGACCTGGAAGAGGAGACCATCCGGTCTGCCGTCGAACAGTCGCTCGTGCTCATCGAGTCGAAGGGTGCCGAGCGTGGCGCCATCGATTGGTGGGGCAAGCGTCGTCTCGCCTACGAGGTGAAGCACCGCTGGGAGGGCTACTACGTAGTCATCCAGGCGAAGGCCGAGCCGGCGGCGATGGACGAGCTCGGTCGGGCGCTCTCCCTCTCGGATGACGTCATCCGTCACAAGATCCTGCGGATCCCGGAGCAGGTCTACGGCAAGCTCGGTGGCACACCGGACCCCGTCGACGCTGCGGTACTCGCGGCCGGCGCCGATCCGGACGACGAGTAGGAATCGCGCCGGCTGGTGACCGTCGACGTCGCACAGATAACCACACGCCGCGCGAGCGGCACAGGGAGGCAACACCATGGCAGATAACAGCATCACCATCGTCGGGAACATGACCCGAGACCCCGAGATCCGTTACACGCCGTCCGGTCAGGCGAACGCCCGCCTGGGCGTCGCGGTGAGTCGGCGTTGGATGAACAAGAAGACCAATGATTGGGAGGAGCGCACCAGCTTCTTCAACGTCATTGCCTGGGGCGACATGGCTGAGAACATCAGCGACACGCTCGCCAAGGGCACGCGCATCATTGTGAATGGTCGGCCACGATCTCCACCACGCTCTTCTTCTCACCCTGATCGGTTTCCCACGAGCGCTGCTCGAGCCGAC
>JANYLF010000180.1 GCA_025357995.1 Acidimicrobiia bacterium
CATGACGGGCGCCGCGTGCTTGATCGTGAGCATCGTTCCGGTGATGTTGAGATCGATCGTTCGTCGCCACGCCTCGACGTCCATCTGCGTGATCGGCCCCAGTGTTTCCGAACCGCCGGCACATGCCACCACTCCATCGAGGGTTCCCGTGATCCCGGCCGCAGTCGCGACCGCAGCGGCGACGTCAGCCTCGCGCGTCACGTCGGCCACGACGTACTGGATCGTCGCACCGTCGGTGGCTTCGGCGCGGACCCGTTCGACGGCCGCGGCCAACCGCGGTTCGGTACGCGCGCAGATCGTCACGTGCGCACCATCGCGCGCGAATCGCATGGCGCAGCCGAGCCCGATGCCGCTCCCACCGCCTGTCACGAGCATCGACGCGCCGTCGAGTCCACCGCGCGGTGTGGTCATGGTCATGCGGTTGCTCCCGTGAGTTCGGTGATGAGGAATGCGAGGACCATGGCTTCGTCGCGCCACACGTCGTACCGGCCGCTGGGGCCGCCGTGCCCGGCCCCCATCTCGGTCTTCAGCAGGAGCGTGCGCTCGTCGGTCTTCGTGACCCGTAGCTTGGCGACCCACTTCGCCGGCTCCCAGTAGCTCACCCGCGGGTCGTTCAGACCCGCGGTGACCAGCAGGGCCGGATACTCCTTTGCTTCGACGTTGTCGTAGGGGGAGTAGGACTTGATGTACTCGTAATCCTCGGGGTGATCGAGCGGGTTGCCCCACTCCTCCCACTCGGTGATCGTGAGCGGGAGATCCACGTCTTGCATCGTGGTCACCACATCAACGAATGGCACCTCCGCAACCACCGCCCGAAACAAATCGGGTCGGAGGTTGGCGACCGCGCCCATGAGGAGGCCTCCGGCGCTCCCACCGCGTGCACCAAGTCGGTCGGAACTCGTGAATCCGGTGGCACAGAGGTGTTCGGCGCACGCGATGAAGTCGTCGAAGGTATTGCGCTTGGCCCGCAGCCGTCCCTGCTCGTACCACTGCCGACCCAACTCGCCGCCACCGCGAATGTGCGCGATCGCGAACACGAATCCACGGTCGAGCAGGCTGATCCGGATCGAGGAGAACGTTGGGTCCACCGAAGACTCGTAGCTGCCGTAGCCGTACAACAGCGCGGGCGCGGTGCCATCGAGCGGCGTATCGCGGCGGTGCACGACCGAGATCGGGATCTGCGCGCCGTCGGCGGCGGTGGCCCAGAGCCGAACGGATGTGTAGTCGGCGGGGTCGAAGCCACCGAGTACCGGAGTCCGCTTCACCAACGTTCGCTCGCCGCTCCGGAACGATTCGTCGTACGCGCTCGTGGGCATCACAAGTGACGTGTAACCGAAACGGAAATGGTCCGTATCGAACTCGAGGTTGTCGGCGATCCATGTGCTGTACGCAGGGTCGTCCATATGCACGACGCGATCGAGCCCAGTCTCCGCCGTGTCGTCCGCGTCTGCGGGTTCCAGGCCGACGACGTGAAGCCGCTCGAGTCCGGCGCGACGCTCCGAGACCACCAGCGCGGCGGCGAACGCATCGATGTCGTCGACCTTCACGTCGGCCCGATGCGGGAGGAACTCAGTCCAGTTCGCGCGTCCGGGTGAATCCATGGGCGCGGTCATGATCTTGAAGTTGGTCGCGTGATCGGCGTTGGTCACGATGAACAGCCGGTCGGCGCCGTCGGCCCCCACATGATGATCGACGCCGTATTCCAACTCCTCGGTGCGCGGCTCGACCACTCGTAGCGACGCAGCGGGATCGTCGGGGTCTTGCAGGTGGATTTCGCTCGTCAGCTTGGACTCGGTCGCGATCACGATGAGGCGACCGCTGCGCGTCCGCCCGACCGACGCGAAGTACCGCTCGTCGGATTCGTGGAAGACGAGCACGTCGTCGGGATCGCCGAGCGTGTGGCGCCACACCTGGAACGGTCGCATTGCTTCGTCGGGCCGTACGTAGAAGATGGTTTGGTTGTCGTTCGCCCACGCGAGGCCGTAGTACGTGTCGTCGATCTGATCAGGAAGGTCGACACCGGTCTCGAGATCGCGGAAGTGGAGAACCTGGCGTTCGCCGCCATCGTCGTCGTAGGAGTAGGCGATCAACCGTTGGTCGGGTGAAAGCGCGAGGCCACCGAGCGAGAAATACTCGAGACCCGCGGCGAGCACGTTCTCGTCCAAGATGACGACCTCGTTGACACCTTCTCCCGCACCCGCAGGCCGGCGACCGTGCGACGCGTACTGTTCGCCCTCGAACGTGCGGGTGAAGTACTCCCACGCGCCTTTTCGCGCCGGCGGGGAGACGTCGGTTTCCTGCACCCGCCCACGGATCTCGTCGAAGAGCTGCGTTTGGAGCTGCGTCGTGCCGGCGAGCATCGCGTCCGTGTAGCGATTCTCCGCCTCCAGGTACGCCACGACATCGGGGTCGTCACGGTCACGGAGCCAGTACCAAGGATCGATGCGGGTGTCGCCATGGCGAACGAGTTCGACGGGCCGGGCCGGGGCAAACGGAGGTGTGGTGGTCACGGCGGGGGAGTCTGCCATCGCTAACGGTCGGTTCGGCACCGGACCGCGGCGGTACGCTCGCCGCCATGCCGATCGCGACACCCATTCTTCACACCGAGGCCGAGATTGCCGCCGTTGCCTTTGATGCCGACGGTCTGGTGCCTGCCATCGTTCAGGACGACGAAACCGGACAAGTCCTCATGATGGCGTGGATGAACGAAGACGCGCTTCGGCGCACCTTGGAGACCGGACGGACCTGGTTCTGGAGTCGGAGTCGGCAGGAGTACTGGTGCAAAGGTGAGACCTCCGGCGACCGTCAGTTCGTGCGGACCGCGAGGTACGACTGCGACGCCGATGTGCTGCTGTTCGTGGTGGAGCAAGAGGGCCGAGGTGCGTGCCACACCGGCGAACGCTCGTGTTTCTTCCGCGCGTTCGGGTCCGGCGCGGAACCCGGTCGCGTGTGACGGCTCATCCGACCCTGGAGGAGTTCCGCGCACTCGCGCGCGACTTCACGGTGGTCCCAGTATGGCGCGAGGTGCTCGCGGATCTCGAGACGCCCGTCTCCGCATTCTTGAAGTTGGTCGGTGACGGCGACGGGTTCCTGCTCGAATCGGTCGAACACGGTCAACACTGGGGTCGGTTCTCTTTCATCGGTCGGGACCCAGTACTCACGTTGATCGCCCGAGGTCAGGACGTCACCGCCATCGGCGACGTCCCGCCCGACGTACCACGCGACTCGGGCGCGCTCGCGGCATTGGAGGCGCTCCTTGCCCACCACCGCGCGCCGCACTTCGACGAGCTTCCACCGTTCCATGGTGGGGTCGTCGGCTATCTGGGTTACGACGTCGTGCGCGAGATCGAACGGCTGCCGAACGTACCTACCGACCCCATCGGTTGGCCCGACGCGGTGTTGGCCCTCACCGGTCACGTCACCGCGTTCGATCACTATCGTCAGCGGCTCTTCCTCATCGAGAACGTCTTCATCACCGAAGGTATGAACGATGACGATCTCGACGACGCGTACGCGCGCGCGGTGGACCGGATCGATGCGCTGGTCGCGGAGCTCGCGCGACCGCTCGCCTACACGCCGTCACCGCCACCGCCGGAGGCCTTGAGTGAGCTACCGCCGTACACCAGCACGCTCACCGACGCCGCGTACTGCCGCGCGGTCGAAGCCGCGCGGGAATACATCTTCGCGGGCGACATCTTCCAGGTGGTGCTGGCCCAACGGTTCGACCTGGAAGGCACCTACGTTCCGTTCGACGTCTACCGCGTGCTCCGTCAGGTGAATCCGTCGCCCTACATGTATTTCCTGCGGCACGACGAAGCCACGATTGTGGGGTCGTCACCGGAACCGATGGTGCAGGTCACTGATGGTCGCGTGATCAGCCGGCCGATCGCCGGGACACGATTCCGTGGGCGGACGCCAGAACACGACCGTCATCTCGCAGCGGAACTGAGTGAGGACCCCAAGGAGCGCGCCGAGCACGTGATGCTCGTCGACCTGGCCCGAAACGACGTTGGGCGCGTCGTTACCTTCGGCACCGAGCACATGGATGAATTGATGGTGCTCGAGCGTTACTCCCACGTGATGCACCTCACGTCGCAAGTCTCCGGCGATCTTGCGCCCGGCCGTTCTGCGGTCGACGTTCTGCGCGCGACCTTCCCCGCCGGGACGGTGAGTGGAGCGCCCAAGGTGCGTGCGATGGAGATCATCGACGAGCTGGAGCCGGTCAAGCGCGGTCCCTACGCCGGGGTCGTCGGCTATCTGGACTTCTCCGGGAACTTGGATACTGCGATCGCGATTCGCACGATGGTGTGGCGCGGCGATCAGGCCAGTGTGCAAGCGGGCGCCGGCATCGTGGCCGACAGTGAGGCCGCGTTGGAGAACCTCGAGTGTCACAACAAGGCGAAGGCACTCCTGACCGCGGCTCAGGCTTCTCGCAATCTCACATCGGTGGTTCGGTGAGCGTTCGACGCGATGTCGTACGGGTATCCGGCCCTGACACGTGGACGTTTCTCCAGAGTCTGTTGTCGCAAGACCTCGACGGCATGCCGGACGGCGAGCGCCGATCGACGCTCCTGCTGACGCCGCAGGGGAAGGTCGACGTGCTCGCGTCGATCACGCGCGACGGTGACGACGCGGTGCTGGAAACGGACCCGGGCTGGGGCGAGCGCCTCGTCACGTCGCTGACGCGCTTCAAGATCCGGACGAAGGTGGAGTTCGTGGTCTGTCCCGCGGAGGCGGTCGACGCCGCGACCTTCGCCGATGAGGAAGCCACGCGGATTGCCGCCGGCGTGCCGCGGCTCGGCGCCGACCTCGACGATTCCGTGATCCCGCAAGAAGCATTGCTCGAGTTGGACGCGGTGAGCTTCACGAAAGGCTGCTTCATCGGTCAGGAACTCGTGTGTCGCATCGATTCACGCGGCCACGTGAATCGGTTTCTGCGTCACATTGTTGCGGACGACGCGTCGGTATCGCTTCCGGTCGGGGGCGAAATCACGATCGACGGCAAGGTCGTCGGCACGGTCACCAGCTCGGCACCCGGGGTTGCGCTGGGCTTTGTCCGACGCGAGGTGGACCCACCCGCGGGTGCAACCGTCGACGGCGTTGACGCGCGCGTCGAGCTGATCCCTCGGCCGACCGCGTAGACCTGGGAGTTCGGCGAGGAGAGGACGACGCGTCCGAACGCGACCGCCGATGGGATCCCGGGGAGGTTGACCTGCTTCATCACGGTCGGGCAGATGTGGGTCACGCTGTCGCACCCGACCCCGTCGAGACGTTCTCCGGAGTGACATTGCCGGGAAACTGGTTCCAGAGGGTACGTCCGCGTTGCCGCCGATCTGTCCCCACGCGCAGCCGCTCAGCACGAGCAGGAGCGCGGCGATCGTCGCGGTCCGGTGGTGGCGCATCGTCCCTGCCTCTCGACGGTGTCGCCCAATCGGTGCATGCGCCGCGTGACCACACCAGGCATGCACCGATTTGGTCCGTTCGGTTCACTCCAGGGTGTTGGTGCGAGCGATCTCGCCGAGCCACGCGGCGCTGGGCTTGGGCGTGCGCACCTGCGTGACGCGGTCGACGCCGACGAGCCCGAACCGCGGCCGGTACCCGAGCACCCACTCGAAGTTGTCGAGGAGCGACCAGTAGAAATAGCCACGCACATCGAGACCGTCGTCGAGACAACGCCGCACGCCGCCGAGCGCGTCCGTGACATATCGGATCCGCTGCGCGTCGTCGGTGGTACCGATGCCGTTCTCGGTCACGTAGACAGGTGAGGCCGTGACGTCGGCTGCGTACCGGATGCTCACTTCGAGCGCGTTGGGCCAGTACTCGTAGCCCATGTCGAGCACTTCGATGCCCGGTTCAGGCCCCTCGGGCAGTCCCTCGGCTGAAAGGCGGGTCCTCGAGTAGGCCTGCACGCCAATGAAGTCGTCGCCGGCGGCGGCAGCGAGGTGCTGACCTTCGTGCATCTCACGGGTTTGAGCGAGAACGCCTTCGGCGCCGTCGGGTGCCCACCAATCTCCCATCGCCACGCAGGAGCCGACGGGGAAGTCGCCCGGACCGCTCTTGATCGCGTCGTAGCCCTTCCGGTGCGCGGCCTTGAGGTTTTCGTTCGCGGCGGCATACTCACCGAGGTCGCTGTGGCCGGGAGGGAAGACGCCGACCATGTGGCCCATCAAGGACACGATGTTCGGTTCGTTGATCGTGCACGCCATCCCGATGTCGTCGCCGAGGGCCGCGACCGCGACCTCACAGAAGCGCGCGAATCGATCGACGATTGCGGGATCGGTCCACCCGCCGTTGGTCACGGCCCACCGTGGCGTGGTGAAGTGATGAAACGTGACGACAGGGATGAGCCCAGCCTCACGCGTGGTCGCGCACATGCGTCGGTAGTGATCGAGCGCGCTCCTTGAGAATTCGCCTTCGTCGGGCTCGATCCGGGACCACTCCAACGAGAACCGATAGGCGCCGAAACCGAAGTCGGCGAGCATCGCGATGTCGGACGGATAGCGCCAGAAGTGATCACAGGCGTCGCCGGCGGGTTCAACGGCCGGAGAGCCGGGCGCGTGCTCGAACTCCCACCAGTCGTTGTTCCAGGTGCCGCCCTCCACCTGATGGGCCGCGGTCGCCGTGCCCCAGACGAAGCCATTGGGAAACGTGAAGCTCATGGGCGCGACCCTAGACTCGGCCGGCCATGACCGTCCTCGATCGCATCCTCGCCACCAAGCGCGACGAGGTCACCATGCTGCGCCGACCACAAACGCGTGCGCTGCTGCGCGGTCGCGCGCTCGAGGCCGGTCCGACCCGGGACTTCGTTGGCGCGCTTCGTCGTGCCGATCACCACCCGGGATTGATCGCGGAGATCAAACGCCGTTCGCCGTCGAAGGGTGACCTGGCGCCCGACCTCGACCCGGCTCAGCTCGCAATTGATTACGAGGCCGGCGGCGCGACTGCGCTGAGCGTGCTCACCGACGCGCCGTACTTCGGTGGTGCTGTCTCAGACCTGGAAGCCGCACGTGAGGCGTCGACGTTGCCCGTGCTGCGCAAGGACTTCACCATCGACGAAGTCCAGGTCTACGAGGCCCGCGCCATCGGCGCCGACGCGATCCTGCTCATCCTCGCCGCGTTGCCCGACGATGCGCTCGTGCACGACCTGTCGGCGTTGGCACGAGGCCTCGGAATGGCAGTGCTCGTAGAAGCCCACGACGAAGGCGAAGTGGCGCGCGGCGTTTCGCTCGGCGCGGAGATCCTCGGCGTGAACGCACGGAACCTCGGCACGTTCGCGGAAGACCTCGACGGTGCCGCGGCGCTCATCGCGCATATTCCCGACTCGACGATCACGGTGGCTGAGAGTGCCATCAGGACCGCGACCGATGCCGAGCGCATGGCCGCGGCGGGCTTCGACGCGCTACTCGTGGGCGAGGCCCTGGTACTGAGCGAGGACGCGCGCACGCTCGCGGCGTCGCTCGTCGCACCGCTTGTGTCTCCCCGCTAGGGACGATTGGGCTGGGAATGTCCGCGCTCCACCCGGTCTGAGGCGGTACCGTCCATCCCGTGTTCGTGAAAATTTGTGGGATCACGAACGAGGAGGATGCGCTCCTCGCGGTGGCGATGGGTGCCGACGCGCTCGGTTTCAATTTCGCGCCCGGGAGTCGTCGCCAACTCCGACCGGAACAAGCCCGCGAAATCATCCGACGCCTGCCGAGCGGCACCGTGACCGTCGGAGTGTTCCGAGACGAGCGCCCCGAGCGCGTGATCGAGGTCGTCAACAGCGTCGGGCTCACGGGTGCACAACTCCACGGTCGCGAACCGCTCTCCGAGGTCCGCTGGATACGCCAACGCGCAACCTTCGTAATTCAGGCGTTCACCGCGGGTGATCCCAACCTCGCGAGCGCGGCGAACGGGCCGGCCGACGTCATCCTTGTCGACTCTCCCGATCCGGGTTCGGGCCGCCTCTTCGATTGGAAGCTCGCGGAAGGCGCGCCCGGCGGCATTCGGTTGCTGGTCGCGGGCGGTCTCAATGCCGACAACGTGGGCGACGCGATTCGTCGACTCCGGCCGTGGGGTGTGGATGTGTCGACCGGCGTCGAAACATCGCCGGGACGCAAGGACGCGACCAAACTCCGGCGGTTCATCCAAGAGGCGCGTTCGGTCGGGGACGTCGTGGAAGACGACGACCGACCTCCGGCCGTAACCGACGCGCCCTACGACTGGGAAGTGGAAGAGCTCACCGGCCATTAGCCGGTCTCGCCCTTGGGTTCACGGAGGTATCTCTCCGACGGTCTCGATGCCCGGCCCGTATCATCTTGGTTTCCTCGACCACGGGAGAATGCATGTCCGCGCCTCGACGCGGTGACGTCGTCACATTGGGTCCCCCGGGACCGGAGCCGACCGGCCTCGGGCGCTTCGGTGAGTTCGGCGGCCGCTTCGTCCCCGAAACCCTGGTGCCGGCGTTGGAGGAGCTCGAGGCCGAGTTCCGACGCGCGTGGATGTCACCCGAGTTCAGACTCGAATATGCCGAGCTGCTGGCGCAGTACGCCGGCCGACCGACTCCGGTGACCGAATGCCACCGCCTCTCCGACCGTCTCGGTGTCCGTGTGCTCCTCAAACGCGAGGACCTGACGCACACCGGTTCGCACAAGATCAACAACGTGCTGGGTCAGGCGCTGCTCACGAAACGTATGGGCAAACAACGCGTGATTGCCGAGACCGGTGCCGGTCAGCACGGCGTGGCGACCGCGACCGCGTGCGCGCTCTTCGGACTCGATTGCATCGTGTTCATGGGCGCGGTCGATGTCGAACGTCAGGCCCTCAACGTCTTTCGCATGGAGCTCCTCGGCGCGGAGGTGGTGCCCGTCACGTCGGGGAGCGCAACCTTGAAGGACGCGATCAACGATGCGCTGCGCGATTGGGTCGCCTCGGTGCAGTCGACGCACTACTGCATCGGATCTGTGGTCGGTCCGCACCCGTTCCCATGGATGGTGCGCGAGTTCCAGCGCATCGTCGGCGACGAAGCGCGCGAGCAAACCCGCGAGATCTTGGGCGGCGGGGATCCGGACTATGTGGTCGCGTGTGTGGGCGGTGGATCGAACGCCATGGGCACCTTCGCAGGGTTTATCGACACCGACGCAGCATTGATCGGTGTGGAAGCCGGTGGCCGCGGTTTGGAGTCGGGCCACCACGGCGCCTCGGTGAGTCGAGGGGTACCGGGAGCGCTGCACGGCGCGCGTTCGCTCTACCTGCAAGACGAAGATGGCCAGATCTTGGAGGCCCACTCGATCAGTGCGGGGCTCGACTACCCGGGGGTCGGTCCGGAACACGCGGCGTTGGCGGCGAGTGGCCGCGCCGAATACCTCTCGGCGACCGACGCAGAAGCGTTGGAGGGGTTTCAGCTCCTGTCGAAGACCGAAGGCATCGTTCCCGCCCTGGAACCCGCGCACGCGATCGGCTGGTTGATGCGCGAAGCCGGTCATCGCGTCCCCACCGACTCGACGGTCCTGGTCACACTGTCCGGACGCGGCGACAAGGACGCGATGCAGGTTTCGGAGATGCTTGCGGGCGACCGAAAGCTATGAACCTCGAGTCCACACTCCGGACGGCGCGCGATTCGGGCCGCAAACTCCTGGTGCCCTACGTGACCGGTGGTCTCGGACGCGGCTGGCTCGACGTCGTGCGGGCCGTGGCGGCTGCCGGTGCGGACGCGATCGAGGTCGGTATCCCGTTCTCGGATCCGGTGATGGACGGACGCACGATCCAAGAAGCATCGCAGCGGGCGCTCGAAATCGGAGCAACACCTTCCTCGATCATCGAGGAACTCACCGCGCTGGATGCGGGGGTCCCGATTGCGGTAATGACGTACTACAACCCGGTGCACCACATGGGTCACGATCGATTCGCACAGCGGCTCGCCGCCGCGGGGATCGACGCCGCGATCGTCCCCGATCTTCCTCTCGACGAGCTCGACGGCTGGGCCGACGCCGCCGACGCCGCCGACGTCGAGACGGTCTTGCTCGCGGCGCCAACGACGTCGGACGTTCGGCTCCAGGCGATCTGCGCGCGGAGCCGCGGCTTCGTCTATGGCGTCGCGCTGTTGGGCATTACGGGTGAACGGAAAGAACTTGGCGTGGAGGCCGGAGAAATGGGCCGCCGGTTGAAGGCAGTCACCGACCTCCCGGTGCTCCTCGGCCTGGGTATTTCCACGCCTGCGCAGGCGCGCGAAGCCGCGGCAGCTGCCGACGGCGTCATCGTCGGCAGTGCGTTGGTGCGCCGATTGCTGGAAGGCGGTGGCCCCGAAGGCGCGGCCGCGTTCGTGACAGAACTACGGGAAGGGCTGGATGCCGGATGAGTGCCACCGACGGACGCGAGTTTTCCGACGATTGTGATCTCTGCGAAGCCGCCCGCATCACGGAGTGGTTCCACGAGGACGAGATCTGCTGGATCGCGGAGTGTGAGATCTGCTCGGTGCCGATGGTCGTCTGGCGATCGCACGGGATCGAGCCGCCGGTCGAGGAACTCGATCACATGCACACCCGTCTCGGCGATGTGGTGACGACCCACTTCGAGTTCGAACATTACGTCGACGACAACATGCGCAACATCCCGGACCACTACCACGCACACGCCCGACCCAAGGGCGGCTTCTTCGGCCACGGTCTACGGAGAAAGAGTTAGACCACAGCCCTCAGGCGGCGGTGGCGATGCGGGCGGTTGACCGGTGGCGAGCCGCCGCCGGGGCCACCGTCGAAGAGTCCGAGACCACCAAAGTTGTATCCCAGGACCTGGCGGGAGTCGGCTTTGAGCCACGTGTCGAGCACGGTCGCGTAAACCTGGCGAAAGTCGACATGGAATTTGAGGTTCCCGTTGCCGTCGAGATCGGTGGTGCGCGACGGCGTGCCGTACAGCCCGCCTTTGACGCGAGGACCGACGACAAACAGGGGCGCGGCCGTGCCGTGATCGGTCCCCGCATCGGTGTTCTCTTCGGGTCGGCGACCGAACTCGGAGAATGTCATCACGGTGACGCGTGACTGCCACGCCGGCGACAGCGCGGTGAAGAAGGACTCTATGGCCGCGTCCAACTCACCCAGCTGCGCGGCCTGGTTCCCTGCCTGTCCGGAATGCGTGTCGAAGCCGCCAATCGATGTGTTGAACACGCGGATACCGAGATTGGTGTTGATGAGCTTCGCGACGAGCGTGAGCTCTCGGCCGAGATTCGTGCTCGGGAACGTCCCCTGGTACGCGGGCTGGATCTTCTGCGCTAGGTCGAGGGTGTCGTGCTCGATCTTGGCGGTCAGGTCGCCCCACTGTCCGAGGCCGGTCGCGCCGCTCGAGAACGAGCCGAGCGCGTCGAACATGCGCGCGTCGTTCGGGTCGCGTCGATCGATGCCGAACGCGCCACCGAGATCTGTCGGGAGTCCAGACGCGCGCGCTACCGAACCCACCATGTGCAGTGGCACCGATGTTCCGACCACGACGCCGTACAGGCTCTCGGCCGCCGCGTTCGGAAGGCCGTCGAGATACCGGCCGATCCAACCCGTCGGCGGGCCGGACTGCGCGGCACCACCCCAGCCGTTCATCCAGATACCCATCGAGCTGAAGTGACTGAGATCTGGATTCGCGTACCCGACTCCTTGCACGATCGCGACGTCGCCGCGATCGAAGCGGGCCTTCATGTTCGGCATCGCGGGATGCAGGCCTACGCCGGCGCCCACGCTCAACGCGGTTGCGGCGGGGATACCGAGCGATGGCCGCAGCGTGTAGTACCGAGACTCACCGGTGGGCACCACGGTGTTGAGACCGTCGTTGCCACCCTCCATCATGACCAAGACCAGGATGCCGTCGCTCGCCCCGACGGGGGGAGCCGCGTAGCTCCGCAACGTCGAGAGCAATGGTCCCACCGCCACCGCACCGGCGCCCGCACCGGCGAGTTGGAGGAACCGACGTCGGCTCACACCGCCCGGAAAGTGCGCCGGACGCGACAGCCGATCGAGTGCGAGGTCGTCGAAGAGTTCTTCGTTCACAGGGATCTCCTCATGCGAGCATCACGTCGGGGGCGAGCATCGTCATCGTTGCGAGGTTGATCGCTTCCCAGTCGTGCCACGAGTACACCGGGGCACCCTCCGTCGCGCGTTGCGCGGTGAGCCAGTTCGTGAGCACCCCGCGATCCCAGGCGGACACCGGGGCAACGGCGGGGTCTCGGCCGAACCTTCGGTAGGCGAAATCGACCGCGTCACCCACCGACATCGCGAACTGGTTCTGGTTCGGAGCGGGCTGACGCGCGGTGATTTCCATCAGAAAGCCGGCGTCGTGGGCTTTCCACGTGAGGTTGCGGGCGAAGTCGGCGCGCGCCCAGAGCGCCGTGCTGTTGAGCCAGTACGCGTTGTTCTTCCATCCGGCCACGTTCGGCGGCTCGAACAGTTGCTGGCCCATGTCCTCCATCCACCACTGCGGGTTGGTGTCCTGGGCGGTCAAGCCGGTGGCGCGTAGGCACGTGACGATCCATTCGACCGGGCTCCGGACCAAACCTTGATGCGCGGTCGACGAATAGAACTCGGGCATCAAAAACAGCGTGCGCAGCACCGTGTGGACGTCGAGATTCGACCCGACGAACGCCGCGGTCAACGTGTCGAGGACTGCGGTCGACGGGTTGGGGTACGCGAAGAACGTCCACAGCTTCTTCGCGATGTAACGCGCCGCGATCGACCGCTGCGGTTCGACGGTGAGAATGCGCGTGATGATGTCGGGTCCGTCCCAGTTCTTCGTCTCGCCCATGAAGGTCTTCGGGTCGGTGTCGTGACGCTCGGGATAGAACCGGTACACCCGCGGCGTCGCGTCGTAATCCACGTTGTGCCCGGTCCACGCACGGGCGGAGGCGACGATGTCGGCCTGGGTGTACTGATTGACACCGAGTGTGAAGAGCTCCATGAGCTCCCGCGCGAAGTTCTCGTTGGGTGTGCCCTTCTCGTTCGGGTCGTTGTCGAGAAAGATCAACATCGCAACTTGTAGCGACATCTGCTGAACGAGTGGCTCGAAGCCACCCGCGCCCGCGGTCCGGAAGAGATGGTTCTGATCGAACATGTCGACCGCGTGATCGACCTTGCTCACCTGCGTGGCGAAATGTCCGTGCCAGAAGAACGTGAGCTTCTCCTGGAGCGGTCGCGGCACAGTCCGCATGCGGTCGAGCCACCACTTGACGAGGTCGACCATCCGCTCCCAGTCGCCCTTGGCCGGATCGACCAGGCTCGCGGGCGGTGTATCCGGCGGATTCGGCGTGAAGTCGAGAATCGTGTCGACGATGGTGGAGAGGTCCATGGGAGTGAACGCGGCGAGTTCCGCGGGCGTCGCTTCGAACCCCGTGCGGCGAAGCAAGTGAGCTACATCAACGGCTGGCGTGGACAGGGTGTCCTCCTCGACGGTCGGTCCCGCATGGGAGGTATCGACCGGATTGCCCGAGGTTCTTGAACCGAGGCGAAAATCGGGCGCGGCCGAGACCGCGGCGTCACACCTCCGACGGGCTGACGTCGTCGAGCGCGCGACCGGAAGATTCGGGCAGGCGTGGTAGCAACACCAATGCCGCGACGATCGGCGCGACACCGCACAACGCGATCGCGAGTCCGAGATCGTGCAGCTGGTCGGCCAGCAGTCCGGCGACGAGTAGTCCGACGACGGAACCGGAAACTCCGGTTGCGAGGAGGATCGCGTTCGCGGTGCCTCGCACCTCCGTCGGGAACAGCTCGGCATCCATCGTTCCGACCGAAAGGGTTCCCGACGCCGCCGCGATGACCGCGACGCTCGATGTGATCCACAGAATCGGACCGTTGCCAAGGAAGAACCCCATCGTCAGCAACGTGCCGACCAGCAGGCCGACGATCGCAACCGGCCGCCGTCCACGAGACTCCGACAACCGACCGGCGAGCAAGATGCCGACGAGGCCGGGAATACCGTTCGTGATTCCTTTGAAGGCCGCGATGCTCGAGTTGGAGAAACCGCGTTCGTGGCCGAGATACCGGTTGGTGAGCTGCGCCGACGGCGCGCTGAAGACGTTCGACAAGAACCCAACGGCTGCGAGCAGGGCCAGACGGCGTCCGTATGCACGATCGACGACCTCGCGGAACCGGCCGCGTTCGGTGGTACGGGCGGCCAGCGTTTGGAACCGAGTGGTCTCCTTCAGGTGGCGCGCGATCGACGGTACGAAGAACACCGTCAACGCGCTCACGCCGAATGCCACGCGCCACGATTCGTGGCCGAGGTCCGCCAGGGGCAGCAATACCACCGACAGCCCGTACCCCGCTCCCGAGGCGAGCGCAAGCATCGACACCGCGAACGCGCGCGCCCCTTCAGGTGCCTCTTCCACCACGGCGATTCCGCCCACGATGAATGCCGTGTTGACACAGGCCCGCACGAACGCCTGTGCCGCGGTGAAGATCACGAACGACGGGGCGACGGCGCTCACCGCGCTTGCCGCACACAGACCGATGAGGGCCCCCAACAAGATCCGTCGTCGGCCGAATCGGTCCGCCAAGGACGCCGCGACGAGCGCGATGAGTGCACCAGACCGCGTGATGGCCAATGCGCCCGCGAGACCACGGTTCGATTCATGGAAGGTCCTCGCGATCGGATCTCCGAGTTGGCCGAAGAGGGCCGCGGCGAAGGCGGTCACCGCGCCGCCGAACGCGACCGTCGAGATCAGCGCGCCCTGCTCGGCACCGAAGAGCCCAGGAGTCGAGAACGGGTGCGACCCGAGCGGATCGGGAGCAGGGAGCTCCCGATGCGCGCGCTCAACCGCGGCGCGGGACCATTGAAGCCCTCGCCGTAACTCATACCGAAAGATTCCCGCGAAGAACCACTGGAAGAAAGGGAGCCGCAGTGTGTTCTCGGCGACCAGCTCAAGGGTGGTGCCAGCAGGGTCTTCGTCGGTGGCCGAGACGGTCGCGGTGACCGACGATTGGGCGGAGCCGGCGAGCGTGCCGTCGAGATCGCCGTCGAGATCGAGAGCACGCGCGACCAGCGCGCGGGCAGCATCTGGTGCGATCGGAAGATGGATTCGCTCCGACCGCCGCACGACGCGGCATGCTACGGGTCGTCTCGTTCGCATCGATGTACCCGGAGGAACTGATGGCTCAACTCGCGGTCGGCGATCGTGCCCCTGCATTTACGCTGCTCGACCAGTCCGGAGCGAAGGTGAAGCTGTCGGATTTCAAAGGCAAGCCCGTAATCCTGTACTTCTATCCGAAGGCCGACACTCCCGGTTGTACGACCCAGAGCTGTGAGGTGCGGGACCACCGCAAGGACCTGGCGAAGCTCGGTGCGGAAGTCTTCGGCATCAGCCCGGATACACCGGCCAAGCAGGCCAAGTTCGACGCCAAGTACAAACTCGGATTCCCGCTCCTCGCCGACGAAGACCATGCCGTCGCTGAAAAGTATGGAACCTGGGCGGAGAAGTCGATGTACGGTCGCAAATACATGGGAATTATTCGCTCCGCGTTCGTGATCGACGCTCGCGGCAAGATCGCCGGCGCCTTCTATAAGGTCAGCCCGAAAGACACGGTCCCCGAGGTGCGCGCGGTACTCGCGGGTTAGCTATCCTGTGGCCGGGCGGGACCGTTGAGTGCGCCGCACCCTGCCCGCGGCGTGCTCCGGTCTCGTCCATTTTTCGTCTTCCAACCACGCCGTGCGCCCGTTCAGGCGCCGATCGCGTGAAAGCCACCGTCGACGTGCACCATCTCGCCCGTCGTCGCCGGGAACCAATCGGAGAGCAAGGCGATCACGGCTTTGGCGGCAGGGTCGGTGTCGCGGATGTCCCAGCCAAGGGGCGCGCGCTCTGACCACACCGCTTCGAAGTGTTCGAACCCCGGAATCGATCGCGCCGCGAGAGTGCGGAGTGGTCCGGCCGACACGAGGTTGACTCGAATCTGGCGTGGCCCGAGTTCACGAGCGAGGTAGCGCGCGGTCGATTCGAACGCGGCCTTCGCCACTCCCATCCAGTCGTAGACGGGCCACGCTTTGGACTGGTTGTCGAAATCGAGGCCGACGATCGCGCCACCGTCGTGCAGGCGGGGGAGCGCGGCAACCGCGAGCGCCTTCAACGAGTACGCGGACACCTGCATCGCGATCGCGACGTCCTCCCACGGCGCGTCGAGAAACCCACCGCCGAGACACGATGGTGGTGCGAATCCGATCGCGTGCACCACGCCGTCGAGATCGAACGGGAGACGCTCGGCCAACGCATCGAGATCGTCGGCGTCGGCGATGTCGAGTTGGACGATGTCAGGAGTCGTCGGCAATCGCCGGGCGGCGCGCTGCGTCAGACTCATCACGCGCCCGAAGGACGACAGCACGACCTCGGCGCCCTGTTCCTGGGCCAACCGCGCGACGGCAAAGGCAATGGACGCGTCGTTCAGA
>JANYLF010000189.1 GCA_025357995.1 Acidimicrobiia bacterium
CGAGGAGCTCCTCGAGACCCTGGGCAATCAGTAGAGAATGACGGGTCTCGGTGTCCCACGTAGCGCCGCCGATGTGGGGAGTGAGCACCACGTTGGGCATCGAGCACAGGGGGTGGTCGACCGCCAGGTGCTCGCCGACGAAGTGGTCGAGACCCGCGCCCGCGAGCTTGCCGGCCTGGAGCGCGATGACCAGCGCATCGGTGTCGTGGAGTTGGGCGCGGGCGCTGTTGATGAAGATGGCCCCTTCCTTCATCGCGGAGAACTGAGCGGCACCGATCAGGTGCTCGCTCTCGGGAGTGACGGCCGCATGCAAGGAGATCACGTCGGACTCGGCGAGCAGATCCGGCAATGAGTGTGTCGCGTCCGGCGCGTACGGGTCGGCACTGATCACGTTGAGTCCCAGGCCTTCGAGGCGCCACTTGGTCGCGCGTCCGACGGCTCCCAGTCCGACGATCCCGGCGGTGCGACCGGCGAGTTCCCACGCACGAAAGCGCTGGTACGGGATGGTGCCATCGCGCCACATCTGGCCTTCGCGTACGTCCATGTCGGCGCGCACGATGCCGCGGTTGACCGCGAACAGCAGTCCGATGGTGATCTCGGCCACCGCGTCGGCGTTGCGACCGGGCGCCCGGAGGACGGGGATGCCCTTCGCCGTCGCGGCAGGAATGTCGACGTTGGTGGGGTCACCCCGACACGACCCGATCGCGACGAGCGGGAGTTCGAGCACCGGACCCTTCACGCTGTCGCTCTCCACGACGAGGAGATCGGCGCCCTCGGCCGCGATACGTTCCGCGAGTTGTTCCGAGTTGTAGAGGCGCAACGGGCGGTGGTCGATCCACGGATCGAGGACGACTGCTGAACAGAGCGACTCGAGGAGTTCGAGGCCTGCGCCGCGAAACGGCGCGGTGACCAGAGCTTTTGGTTTGTCCATCGCGGGCAGTCTCGCACGCGCCTGACGGCGGCGTCAGGTATCGCTCACGATGCGGCGAGACCGATTTCCTCGGTGTCATCGCGGTCGAGCCGCCATGTGAGGGCCGCGGCATTCTGTGGACGGTGGAGGAGGAAACCCTGCAGGAGATCGCAACCGAGCTCACGGAGGCGTTGGAGCTGCACGAGATTCTCCACGCCTTCCGCGACCGTGGTGAGTCCGAGTGACTGGGCCAGGCGGATCACCGCCGGCGCGAGCGAGCGGCCGTCGGGGTCGTCGAGGCTGGCCACGAACGACTTGTCGATCTTCACGATGTCGATCGGGAACTGCTGGAGGTACGTGAGCGACGAATAGCCGGTGCCGAAGTCGTCGAGTGCGAGCGAAACTCCGAGCGCCTTCAGTCCGTGGAGATTCCGACTCGCGACCTCGGTATCGCGCATCATCGCGGTTTCGGTGATTTCCAGGATCAGCGACGACGGATCGAGGTCGGTGAGTTCGAGAACCGCGGCGACGTCCGCGATCACCCGATCGGATCCGAGTTGTCGAGGCGAGACGTTCACGCTGATGGCGAGATCGGGCCACTGGCTGTGTTGCCAGGCCTTCGCCTGGATGCACGCCGTTTCGAGAATCGCGCGGCCGATCGATTCCATCAGGCCGGCTTCCTCGGCGAGCGGGATGAACGATCCGGGGAGGAGGAAGCCTCGCTTCGGATGTTGCCACCGAACGAGCGCCTCAACCGCGACCACTCGATCCGTCGCGGCATGGACGATCGGTTGGTAGAAGACGACCAGTTCATCACGCGCGAGGGCCTGATGGAGATCCGCTTCGACCTCGACTCGGACGACGGCTGCTTCGTGTTGTTCGGCCTCGAACAGTTCGAATCGGTTCTTCCCGCGTGACTTGGCGGTGTACATCGCGAGGTCCGCGTCCCGCAGGATCTGTTCACTTGTGGATTGACCGGCACCGAACGCGATGCCGACGCTGACCGTGGCGAAGACATCTCGGTTCGCGATACGGAATGGTCGACGGAACGCGTCGGTGATGCGCTCGGCCAACCGAGTGGCGGCCTCGGGCTCCTTGATGTCTTCGATCAAGACCGCAAACTCGTCACCACCGAGCCGGGCCGGAGTGTCGCCGGACCGCAGACACGAGGTGAGCACCTCCGCGGCGTCGACGAGGAGTTCATCGCCGGACTGGTGGCCGAGGCTGTCGTTGACGGTCTTGAAGTTGTCGATGTCGAGGAACAGCACAGCGTACCCCGTCGTGAGACGATTCGATCGTTCTGCCGCATGCTGGAGTCGGTCGCAAAAGCGAGCTTTGTTGGGGAGACCGGTGAGCTGATCGTGGAAGGCTCGATAGACCAGTTCGTCTTCGAGTCGCTTGCGCTGGGTCAGATCTCGGAAGCTCCACACTCGCCCGACCACGTTGCCGTCGACCTGCTGCGGTCGAGAGAATCGTTCGAAGACACGACCGTCTTTGAACTCGAGCATGTCGTAGCTCTCCGCGAGGGGATTGGCGTAGAGCTCCTGCACCTTCGCAACGAAGTCTCCGGGATTCGCCAGCTGGTCGAGGACGTGGTCGATCGCTGCGGCGTCGTCACGCGTTTCGAGGACCTCCGGTGGGATTCGCCACATCTCAACGAAACGGCGGTTGTAGCTCGCGATCGTGTTCGCGGCATCGACGACGAGGATGCCGTCGGCGGTGGAGTCGAGGGTCGCGTTGAGCAGCGAAAGCGCGGCGTGGAGATCGGCTTCGGTGGTCACCTGCGCGGTCACGTCGTGGGCGGTGAGGACGAATCCTCTCACCGTCGGATCGTCGATGAGATTCACCGTGTGAATCTCCAAGGGAATCTCCCGATCGCCGTCACGGGTCGGGAAGCGGGCTCGAGTGGTCGACGGTTGGCCCTGTTCGCTCTTCAGGATTGCGTCGTCCAACGATGATCGGTCCTCATCCAGTGCGAGGTCCGAGAAGCGCATCCCGCGCACCACGCTTCCGTCGTGCCCGAGCACACGGGTGATGGACCCCGATACCGACTCGATCGTCCCTTCGGGCGAGAGCAACATCGTGATCGCGGCCGCGTTGTGGACGAGCGATCGGAATCGTGCGTCTTCGTCCTTTGCGACTTCGTGAAGTCGGCGTTCGGTAAGGTCGCGCAGCGTGACGAAGAGGCTGCCGTCCGGTTGGAGCAAACCGATCGCCTCGACCAGCAACCACGTTCCGCCCGCTCGAGCGCGAATCTCAATCGGATGCCCAAAGTCTTCGGCCGACGTGGCTTCGAGTGACAGGGCGACAAGACCGACGTCGTCGGGATGAATGAAGTCGAAGCACGGACTGCCGACGATCTCGTCGGCAGTTGCCTCGAAAGTCTGTTCCGCGCGTGCATTGACCCACGAGATCAGGCCATCGGCGTCGATCACGACGACCGAGTCGGGGAGGCCGCGCAGAACCGCTGCGAGGCTGTCGTTGTTCATAGCTCCCTCGGCTAGGGATCCTCAGGTCTCTCGCAGTCATATCGTCGGTTGGCAGAGCTGCCTTGATGGGGAGAGTGCCGCTGATGTGGGCGGGGCAGGGGAGAGGAGTTGGTAGCGTCCGGCCCTCATGGATGCCCTCGTGACCGGCGGTGCCGGCTTCATCGGATCGCACATCGTCGACGCGTTGGTTGCTCGAGGTGATGCGGTTCGCGTGCTCGACGACCTGTCCACCGGCCGGGCCGAGAACGTGAATCCGGGGGCCGAGCTGATCGATGGCTCGATCGTCGATGCGAGCGTGGTGGCAGGCGCGGTGGCGGGAGTCGAGGTGGTGTTTCACCTGGGTGCGCTCGGGGCGGTGGCGCGTTCCGTGGCCGATCCGCGCGCCTCGAACGCCGCGAACGTCGACGGCACCCTCAACGTGCTTACCGAGGCGCGAGATGCGGGCGTCCGCCGCGTCGTGTTCGCGTCGTCGAGCAGCGTGTACGGCGGCGCGGACATCGTGCCGACGCCGGAATCCGCTCCACTCCGACCGCGGTCTCCGTACGCGATCACCAAGCTCACCGGCGACTGGTACACGCGCGTGTTTGCCGAGCTGTACGACTTGGAAACCGTCGCGCTGCGGTACTTCAACGTGTTCGGTCCGCGCCAGTGTCCGGATGCGACCTACGCCGCGGTGATTCCACTCTTCGCGGCGGCACTGATCGCCGGCGAGGCGCCGGTCGTGCACGGTGACGGTACGCAGAGTCGCGACTTCACGTATGTGGCCGATGTGGTGGCCGCGAACCTCGCGGCCGCGAGTGCGCCGGCCGACCGCGCGAGCGGTCACGCGTTCAACATCGCTCCGGGCGAGGGAACCACGTTGCTCGAATTGCTCGACGGACTGGCCGCTCGGATCGGCGTCATTCCCAATCCGGTGTTCGTGGATCCACGTCCGGGTGACGTGCATCGATCGTGTGCCGATGCCTCCGCGGCGCGTGACGTGCTGGACTGGGCGCCGACGGTGACGATTCCCGACGGCCTCGCGGCATACGTCGATTGGATCAGGAGCTGAGCGTCGCGGGCTGACTTCCGCGGCGCGCGTCGAGAGCGAACTCTGATGAGACTCGCGGCCTCACCCGGCGGCTCGGGAATGGTGTTGGTCCCGACGTTCCTCGGTGCCAAGGCCCGTGCGCAAGACAAGGCGGCTCAGTTGAGCCTCCGTAACGCCCTGACCAACGCCAAGGGCATCTACACCGACACCGACCTCTACGCGAGCGCGACTCCGTCCGCTCTGCAGACGGCGGAGCCGAGCCTCACCTTCACCGCCGGCGCTTCGACCGGTGCGAAGGTTGTCTCGGTAGCGACAACTGCTCAGGGCTTTGTTGCGGCCG
>JANYLF010000211.1 GCA_025357995.1 Acidimicrobiia bacterium
CGAGCCCGATGCGTCCGCCCGCGATCTCGAGCGCGCTGGCAAACAGCAATCCGAGACCGAGCAATACCATCGACGCCTCGCGGCTCGGCTCCGTCCGGCTTCGTTCTGTGCGCCACCGTTCCGCGACGATCGCGAACGCTCCGAGGAACAACGCCGAAGCGTGGACCGGATTGCCGAGCAAGGCGGGTGGGCGGCCATCGACGAGAGCGAACAGGTCCCCGTTGAAGTTGCGCGACACCTGCAGCCACGCCATCGCGGCATTCACGAACGCCGCGAGGAGGACAACGGATCCGAGGAGGCGAGCCGATTCGGCCGACGCTCGCCGACCAAGCGACCACATGCCCACGACCGCAGCAACGAACAACCATCCGGTGCCGTGGTTGTAGAGGCCAAGCAACGCGAGGCGCGGTGCCGGCGAGAGTGCCGCCGACACCGCAGCCACCACGAGAAGGGCCGAGCCGGCGATCGCGGCGCGGTCGCCGGACCGTGCCGTCACCAACAGGGCCGCGAGGCCGGGACCGATCACGAGCAACGCCAGCGCCGCCTTGGGCGCCCAGCTGGTGGCGTACACCGACGGGGACGACATCACCATCAAGAGGCCCGCCACGAGGACGACCATCACTTCGGTTGGCCGCGCGCGCACCGGCACCTGCTCGCCGACAGCCATGCGTCGTACGGTAACCCGCTACACCGGTCGCATCAGACCTTCTTGCATCACGGTCACCACCAACTCGCCGGCCCGCGTGAAGATCGTGCCTTCCGCGATGCCACGCGCGCCCGACGCCGACTGGCTGCGCTGGTGGTACAGCAGCCACTCGTCCGCACGAAACGGACGGTGGAACCACATCGCGTGGTCCAGGCTCGCCACCTGGAACTCGCCGTCCGAGAACGAGCTCCCGTGCGGAAGCATCGCTGTGTCGAGAATCGTCAAGTCCGATGCGTAGACGAGCACGCACACGTGCAACAGCGGATCGTCGGGCAGCCGACCGTTCGCACGAATCCACACGTCTTGATGTGGCTCGCGCGCAGTGTGGTCCAACCATGCCGGCATATCAATGGGACGCGAGTCGATCGGTCGTTCTCGTTGGGACCACTCCGCGAACTCCTGACCGAACTTGTCGGCGTACGGAGCAAACCGCTCTTGCATCGTCGGCAACGACTCCGGCTCGGGCAAGCTCGGGATCGTGTCCTGATGCTCAGGGCCCGGCTCGACGATCTGAAACGACGCCGCCAGGTTGAAGATCGCGCGCCCATGCTGGATACCGACCACACGACGGGTCGTGAACGAACGGCCGTCGCGGATCCGGTCGACTTCGTACACGATCGGAACCGACGGATCGCCCGGCCGCAAGAAGTACGCATGCAGCGAATGCAACACGCGCGCGGGGTCGACCGTACGGCCCGCCGCGATCAACGCCTGCCCCGCGACTTGCCCACCGAACACGCGCTGGCGGTGCTCTTCCGGGCTGCGCCCACGGAACAGATTCACCTCGAGCGACTCCAAATCGAGCAGCTCGATCAAGTCGTCTAAAGCGGCCTGTTGATGGGGGCTTCGCTCGCCCGTCATGGGAGCCGGGGAGCTCGTGGGCTCGCTGCGCCCTTGCTCGCCTCCGCAGGCTCCGGCTCGGGAGTGGATACAGCGCGACCGTCGGTCATTGGCGCGAGGGTAGTTGTGCGCTATCCGAAGAAGACGGTGGCGAGGTCGTAGAGGGCGGGATCGACCGTCTTGAGCGTGCCGACCGCGTCACCGATCGGCACGCGCACGATCTCACCGCACTGGAGAGCCACCATCACGTCGGCCGCGCCGTCGTGCACCGCGTCGATCGCCGCGATCCCGAAGCGCGTCGCCAGCACCCGATCGAACGCGGTCGGTGTACCCCCACGCAGCACGTGGCCGAGGATCGTGACCCTGGCATCGAAACCGGTCCGAGCCTTGATCTCCTCCGTGACCATCGTGCCCACGCCACCGAGTTGGACATGTCCGAACTCGTCGACCGCGCCGGACTTCAGCGTCATGGACCCTTCGAGCGGAACCGCGCCCTCTGCGACCACGACGATGGACGCGGTCTCGCCCCGCCGAGAGCGATGGCGCAAGCGCTCGCAGACCTCCGCGATGTCGAAGGGCCATTCGGGGATGAGAATGACGTTGGCGCCGCCCGCGAGACCGCTGTGCAACGCGATCCAACCGGCGTGGCGGCCCATCACTTCGACGACCATCACTCGGTCGTGCGACTCGGCCGTGGTGTGCAACCGGTCGATGGCATCGGTCGCGGTCTGCACCGCCGTGTCGAAACCGAAGGTCACCTCCGTCTCGGACAGATCGTTGTCGATCGTCTTCGGCACGCCGATCATGCGCACCCCAGCGGCTCCGAACTGATGCGCGACGCCTAGCGTGTCTTCCCCGCCGATCGCGATCACCGCGTCGATCCGCTCGGCTTCGATGGTCGACTGCACGGCCTCGACTCCGCCGGTGGCGGTAAAGGGATTGGTACGCGACGAACCCAGGATCGTTCCGCCGCGCGGCAGGATCCCGCGCACCTCCTCGCGGTCCAACTCCACCACATCACCGTCCATGAGGCCGCGCCACCCATGGCGAATGCCCACGATGCTGTGGCCGTAGACGCCAACGCCTTTCCGAACGACGGCACGGATGACCGCGTTCAGCCCCGGACAGTCGCCGCCACCGGTGAGAATCCCGATCCGCATGTTTGCCTCCCGCGCTGGTCCCGGTACTGTGCGCCGCCGTGAGTATGACCGCTGAACGGGCCGTCGTTCTGGGGATCGACGCCGGCACGACCGGTGTGCGGACGTTCGCGATCGACGCCGCGAGCAACGTGGTACGCAGCGCATACCGCGAGTTCCCGCAGTATTTTCCCGAGCCCGGCTGGGTCGAGCACGACCCCGAGGAGATCTGGACCGCAACGCTGGCAACGCTCACCGCGGTCGTGAACGACTGCGTCGCGGCGGGCGACACCGTTGCGGCCATCGGGATCACGAACCAACGCGAGACGACCGTGCTCTGGGATCGACGCACCGGTCGGCCCGCGCATCGCGCCATCGTCTGGCAAGACCGTCGGACGGCGGGCGAGTGCGACGCGTGGCGCGCGGCGGGACACGAGCCGATGATTCGCGAACGCACCGGTCTCGTCCTCGATCCGTACTTCTCCGCCACCAAGTTACATTGGCTCTTCACCACTGGTGGCGTTGCCGTCTCCGCGGACCTCGCGTTCGGCACCATCGATTCGTGGCTGCTGTGGAAGCTCTCCGGTGGCCACATGCACGCGACCGAACCGTCGAACGCGAGCCGTACGTTGCTCTACGACATTCGTGCGCACGCGTGGTCGTCCGAGCTGTGCGAGCTCTTCGGCGTACCGATGTCCTGTCTCCCCGAGGTGCGCCCGACCAGCGGCCGGTTCGCGATGACCGCGCCCGACGCCGCTGCTGGCTTACACGTTCCCGTATCCGGCATGGCCGGCGACCAGCAGGCCGCGTTGTTCGGCCAGGCGTGCTTCTCGCCGGGCATGGCCAAGAACACCTATGGCACCGGTTCGTTCGTGTTGGTGAACCTCGGCCCGCAGGCGCCGGCGCCGGTCGCCGGGCTGCTCACCACGATCGCCTGGCAGATCGGCGACGAGACGACGTACGCGATGGAAGGCGCGATCTTCGTCACCGGCGCCGCGATCCAGTGGCTCCGCGACGAGCTGGGAATCATCGAGCGCGCCGAGGAGATCGGACCACTCGCCGCGAGCGTTCCCGACAGCGGTGGCGTGCTCTTCGTTCCTGCATTTACCGGCCTCGGCTCGCCGTACTGGGACCCGTACGCGCGCGGCACGATCCTCGGCCTCACCCGCGGAAGCGGTCGGGCCCACCTCGCCCGCGCGGTCGTCGAGGCCATGGCCTACCAAACCGCGGATGTCGTCGCCGCCGTGCACGCCGCGTCGGGCACCGAGCTGTCTGAGTTGCGCGTCGACGGCGGCGCGAGCGTGATGGACGTGCTCTGCCAATTCCAGGCCGACGTGCTGGGTGTGACCGTCCGCCGTCCGGCCGTCCAGGAGACCACCGCGCTGGGTGCCGCGTACCTCGCGGGCATCGCGGAGTGCGTATGGTCCTCCCCCGCCGAAGCCGCGTCGGCGTGGCGCGAGCAAGCCTCGTTCACACCCGCGATGAACGCGGCCGAGGTCGGCGCCCGCCTCGCGGTTTGGCACCGCGCGGTGGAACGATCCCGGAGCTGGGCCGACTGACTGCTCGTTCTGCTCGGGTTGGCGCGCGGAACTCGCTTCCTGGCGTTCGGACACGATCGGGCGCGGCCAGCCACAGGTTGCTGTTCTGTTGTCAAGGGACGGGTCGTGCAGGGTCCAGGGTGGTTGAGGGGTCGGAGCCGGCGCGGGCGTTGGCGATGGTCGTGGTGCATGTGAGTCACGCCGCGCATGAACGCGGGTGGGTCATCGCCGGGTGTGAGATCGACCGACACTTGG
>JANYLF010000223.1 GCA_025357995.1 Acidimicrobiia bacterium
GCCCATTTCGAACACGGCACGCTGCCGTGGCGTGACACGGCGATCAACGGGTGGGTGCTCGATCCGGATCGCAAGAAGATGTCGAAGAGCAAAGGCAACGTCGTGACGCCGATGCCACTGCTCGAGCAACACGGCTCGGACGCGATTCGCTACTGGGCCGCGTGCGGTCGTCCCGGCACCGACACTGCGGTCGACGAAGGCCAGATGAAAGTGGGCCGTCGACTCTCGATCAAGCTGCTCAACGTTTCCAAGTTCGTACTCGGAGTGATGAGCGAAGGTCCAACGGGGACGATCGTCGACCCACTCGACCGCTCGATGATGCACGCGCTCGCGTCGACGGTGAGCGAGTGTACGGACGCGTTCGCGAAGTACGACTACGCCCGTGCGCTCGAACGAGCCGAGCGGTTCTTCTGGAACTTCTGCGACGACTACGTGGAGTTGGTCAAGCACCGCGCCTACGGCCCGGCCGATGACGCCGGCGCGCGATCAGCACGCGGCGCCTTGAGCGTCGCGCTGTCGATTCTGCAACGCCTGTTTGCCCCGTTCCTGGTGTACGTCACCGAGGAAGTGTGGTCATGGTGGCAGGAGGGCACGATTCATCGCGCCGCCTGGCCGACGGTCGGTGAGCTCGTCTCGGACGGAGATGCGCTCGTGTTCACGGTCACGGCCGACGTGGTCGGCGCGGTGCGCAAGGCGAAGTCGGACGCGAAGGTCTCCATGCGTGCCGAGGTCCTGCTCATCGTGGTGACCGACACGCAGGCGCGGCTCGACGCGCTCTCGCTCGGTGTGGGCGACGTGAAGAACGCGGGCGTGGTGACCGATCTGGAGACGGTCATTGGCGATGCGTTCGCCGTGGTCGTGACGCTGGCCGCGCCCCAATCGTGACCATCACCGAGGCCCTCGCGTGGCTGGACGGTCACGTCAACCTCGAGACCGGCGTGGGGTTTACGCCCGAGCGCCAGCGCGGTGCGCCCACGCTCGACCGGATTCGCGAGCTCACCGCACTGCTGGGGACCCCGCAGCTCGAATACCCGGCGGTGCACATCACCGGGACCAACGGGAAGGGCTCGACCGCCCGCATGATCGCGTCGCTGTTCGAGGCGAGCGGTCGTTCGACGGGGCTCACCACCAGTCCGCACCTCGAGCAGGTGAACGAACGCATCGTCTGGAACGACGAGCCGATTCCCGACGACGAACTCGCGCGTGTGCTTACCCAGATCGCGGCCGTCGAAGAGTTCCTTACCGAGTCGCCGAGCTACTTCGAGATCATGATCGCGGCTGCCTTCACATACTTTGCCGATGTTGCGGTCGATGTCGCCGTGGTCGAGGTAGGCATGGGCGGCTCGTGGGATGCCACGAATGTGATCGCCGCTCCGATCGTGGTCGTCACCAACGTGGAGCTCGATCACACGGAGTACCTGGGTGAGACCCGGGCGGCGATCGCAGCCGACAAGGCCGGGATTGTGATGCCCGAGTCCACCTTGATCCTGGGCGAGTCCGATCCCGAGCTGCGGCCGATCTTCGCAGCCCGAAACGCCGAGCGAATGCTGGTGCGCGATGAGGACTTCGGTGTCGTGGCCGGCCACATCGCCCATGGCGGCCGTCTCCTCACGCTTCGAACCCCCCGCGCGCAGTACGCGGACGTCTTCGTGTCGCTGCACGGCGCGCACCAGGCCGACAACGCGGCGCTCGCGTTGGCCGCAGTGGAAACCGCGATCGGCCACGTGCTCGACGAAGACATCGTCCACGAAGGGTTCGCACGCGTGGAATCGCCGGGCCGGTTGGAGGTGGTGGGCACTCAACCGTTGGTCGTGCTCGACGGCGCACACAACGTCGCCGGGGTACGCGCGTTGTATGCCGCATTGGCGGAAGAGTTTCCCGATTCGCCGCGCACGCTGGTCGTCGGGCTGATGCGCGAGAAGCACGCGACCGAGATGCTCGAGGCGCTCGATGTCGGGTCCGTCGAACGATTGGTGTGCTCGACGCCACCCACACCGCGCGGGATGGGCGCCCACATCGTCGCGGATGCGGCGATCGCGCTCGGCGTGGATCCCGATCGCATCGATGTGCACCGCGACGTGGCGGCGGCAGTGGCGCGAGCGCTCGAGGTCACGGGAACCGACGGTCAGATCCTGATCACCGGATCGCTGTATCTCGTGGGTGCGGCGCGTGCGGCGATGCGAGCGCCGGCGACCCAGCGTCGAGACGCCGGGTTCTCCGAGCGGGCGTGACGTGACCAATGCCACGGCGTGAACGATTGACGGTCCTGGCCCCGCCGGGGCAACGTGGCGGTCGCCGAGTCCGGCTCCGTTCATACCCCGGGAGATTCGATGAGCTTGCCGCGCACCGTCACACAGTCCGAGTTCGAACCGGAGGTCGGGCGCTTCGAGGACCTCATCCGCTCGGTCGACGCGACCGACTGGGATCGCCCGAGTCGCTGCGCCGGTTGGACCGCAGGTGATGTGGCCAAGCACGTGGTCGGCCAATTCGCCGATGTGGTGGCCGGCCGGTTCGACGGACTCGGATCCGACGAAGTGACGCAGCGCGAAGTCGACGAGCGCGCGGGGCGAAGCGCAAAGGAAGTGGCGGACGAGCTGGCGGAGATTCGGCCATCGCTCGCGGGTCTGCTCGCGATGTTCGACGACGGTGCGTGGAACTCGCCCGCGCCCGGCGGCGCGGCGGGCACGCTCGGACAAGGTGTGGAAGCACTGTGGTCCGACATGGTGTTGCACGCGGACGACATCCGCGCGGCCGCCGGTCGGGGCGCACCCGCCGACGTGAACACGAAGGCAGCGGCATCACACATCGCGGACATTCTCACCCAGCGTGATTGGAAGTCGGTGACGATCGCACTCGACGGCCTCCCCGAGTTCGACGTGTCGGGCGGCGGCGAGCGCATCACCGGGTCCGCCTGGCCCTTCGTCCTCGCCGCGACCGGCCGCGGCGACCTCGAAGCCCTCGGCCTCGACCCCTCCGCCAACATTTATGGATAAGGGGGCGCGAGCCTCTACATTCCCGCCTTATGACTGATCGGACACTGGTTCTGTGTAAGCCCGATGCCGTGGAGCGTCAACTGGTCGGCGAGATCATCCGGCGCATCGAGGGGAAGCAACTCACCATCGTCGCGATGGATCTCCGCCTGCTCGACCGAGCGACGGCTGAGGCGCACTACGCCGAGCACGTCGACAAGCCGTTCTTCGAGGAATTGGTGACGTTCATCACGCGGAGCCCCCTCGTCGCGATCGTGGCCGAAGGTCCCGAGGCGTTCAAGGTGTGGCGCACGCTGATGGGGGCCACGAATCCCCGAGAGGCCGCGCCGGGCACCATTCGCGGTGATCTGGCCATCGAAATGGGCGAAAACCTCGTGCACGGATCGGACGCGCCGGAGTCGGCCGCGCGTGAGATCGCACTGTTCTTCCCCGGTCTTGCCTGACCCGAACGCGCACGTCAGAGGGCGAAGTGGAGTTTGTGGGCGCAACCTCGTAGCCTGAGCCGCCCCGGCACGCCCCGGAGGCTGTTGCACCGTGTCAGATTCTTCTTTGTTCTCATCGCTCGTCGGCGGTGACATGGCCGTCGATCTCGGCACGGCCAACACGTTGATCTACGTGCGCGGGCGCGGGATCGTGCTCAACGAGCCCTCGGTGGTCGCGATCAACACGAAGGATGGCCGCCCGCTTGCTGTCGGCGCCGAGGCGAAGCGCATGATCGGCCGGACTCCCGGGCATATCCAGGCGATTCGCCCGCTCAAGGACGGCGTGATCGCCGACTTCGACATCTGCGAGAAGATGCTTCGGTACTTCATCCAGCGCGTGCACACGCGTCGCTGGGCGCGTCCGCGCATGGTGATCTGTGTGCCGTCGGGCGTCACCGGAGTGGAGCAGCGCGCGGTGGTCGACGCGGCTGAGCACGCGGGCGCCCGCAAGCCGGCCGACATCATCGAGGAGCCGATGGCGGCTGCGATCGGCGCGGGACTTCCGGTCCACGAGCCGGCCGGCAACATGGTGGTCGACATCGGCGGTGGCACCACGGAGGTCGCGGTCATCTCGCTCGGCGGCATTGTCGCGAGCGAATCGATTCGCATCGCGGGCGACGAGCTCGACGAGTCGATCATCAACTACGTGAAGAAGGAATACTCACTCGCGTTGGGCGAGCGCACCGCCGAAGAGATCAAGATCGCGTTGGCGAGCGCGCACCCGTTGCAAGAGGAGCTCTATGCCGAGGTGCGCGGCCGCGACCTCGTGAGCGGGTTGCCGAAGACGATCGTCGTGTCGACCGAAGAGATCCGCGAGGCGATCGAAGAGCCGGTGTCCGCGATCGTCGACGCGGTGAAGGTCACGCTCGACAAGACGCCGCCCGAGCTCGCGGCCGACATCATGGAGCGCGGCATCGTGATCACCGGTGGTGGCGCGCTGCTCCACGGCCTGGACTCGCGGCTGGAATCCGAGACCGGCATGCCGATCATCATCGCCGAAAACCCCTTGTATTCCGTGGTGATCGGTTCCGGGCAATACCTCGAAGAGGCCGCGTTCAAGAACCTGATTTCCCAGAAGCATTCCTGAGTCGGTCTCAGGGTCTGAGCGAGAACAGTGGCGGAGCATCGATCGAATCGACGGCGCACGATCCTGATCTTGTTGGTGCTCACCTCGATCACGTTGATCACGCTCGACACCCGCGGCGGTGACACCGGTATCGGAGGCACCGTGCGCAACGCGGCGCGGGACGCGTTTGCGCCGGTCCAGAGCGGCGTCGACGACCTGATCAGCCCTATCGGCGACTGGTGGGACGGTGTCACTCGCGCCGGTGATATCAAGCGTGAGAACCGCCGCCTCCGGCGTGAGTTGCAGGCCGCGCAGGGCCAGGTGCACAACGCCCGCGCCGCGCTCCGCGAGATCGAACAGCTCAAGGCGATCGCGCATCTCCCGTTCGCACCGACGATTCCTGGAGTCGACGCGCAGATCGTCGTCGGATCGCCCGGCAACTTCGAGGCGACGGTGAGCGTGAACAAGGGTTCTGACGACGGTCTCGCGCCCGACATGCCGGTGGTATCCGGTCGGGGATTGCTCGGCAAGCTCGGGCGCGTCTCGGGAAGACGCGCCACCGTCGTGCTGCTCACCGATCGCGATTCCGGTGTCGGCGTGCGCGACGTGCGCTCTGGGAGTACCGGCGCGGTGAGCGGAAGCCCCGACGCGCGCATGCAGACCCTCGACCCGTTCGACGCGAAGCCGGATTTCAAGGTCGGCGATGAAGTGGTCACGATCGGCAGCGCGCTGGGTCCATTCCCTGCCGACATTCCGGTCGGACGCGTCGTCGCGGTGCATCGTCGGCCTGGCGACCTGCGCACGAATGTGAGCGTGGCGCTGTATGCCGACGCGACCGACACCGAGTTCGTACGGATCCTCCAATGGCCGGTGCCGTGACCGTGGTCCGCCTGATCCGTCTCACGTTGTTGCTCGTGCTCCTCGTCGTCCTGCAGACGACGATCGTTCCCCACTTGCGCGTGGCGGGCGTGGTCCCGGATCTGGGGTTGGTGGCGGCAGTCGCAATGGCGGTGCGGTACGGGCCGGAGCTGGGAGCGTCCTTCGGCTTTGCCGCCGGCCTGGCGACCGATCTGTTTCTCCAAACGCCGTTGGGCCTTGCGGCGCTCGCGTTTGCGCTGACCGCGTACGCGGTCGGTCGGCTCCAGAACTCGCTCGTGCGACCGGCGTGGTGGGTGCGCCCGGCGATCGGTGCAGGCGCGGGGGTGCTCGCCGGCCTGTTGTTCGTGGGGTTCGGCGCAGTCGTCGGCCAGGACCAACTTTTCGCGCTGCACTCGATCCGCACGATTCTCCTGGCCGCGGTGTACGACGGGGTTGTCGCGCTCGTGATCTTCCCGCTTGCCATCTCGGTCGCCGACCCGCGTACCGGCGGCGCACGCGGCGCGACAGGATATTCCCCATCATGATTGAACCGGCATGAGTGAAACGCGGGTGCGGTCCAGCATCATCGGCGTTGTGGTGCTGGCGCTCTTCAGCGCGCTCTTTGCGCGCCTGTGGTATCTCCAGGTCGCGGCGACCGCCCAGTTCAGTGCCGCGGCGACGAGCAACTCGGTGCGGGAGATTGCCGACCCACCGGTGCGCGGCCGCATCCTCGACGCACAGGGAAAGGTGCTGGTCGACAATCGACTCGAGAGCCAGATCACGGTGAGTCGCAAGCTCGACGTGAAGACGCAGAAGCTGGTGCTCGATCGGCTGGCGAAGTTGTTGGTCGTCCCCGTCGCGCAACTCGCCGCCAAGCTCGGCGACCCGCGGATCTCGCCGTATACGGCGGTGCCGGTGAAGTCGGGAGTCGACTCGCCCACGCTGGCGTACATCGCGGAGCACCGGTCGCAGTTTCCGGGCGTGGAGGCGGCAGCGGTGCCGGTCCGGGAGTACCCCAATGGCACGCTCGCGTCGCACGCGCTCGGGTATTTGGGTGAGATCACCGCCGCGGAGCTCAAGGCTCAGGTCACTCCGAACCAATACCAACTGGGCGACAAGATCGGCAAGAGCGGAGTGGAGCTCACCTACGAGTCCGATTTACGCGGTCGCCCCGGCGTGCGCCAGGTCGAAGTCGACGCGACGGGTCGCGTCCTGCGCCAAATCCATTCGCGAGCGTCCGTGCCTGGAAACGACGTGCATCTCACGCTCGACGTCGACGTGCAGC